>NZ_JBPVWS010000012.1:0-166521 GCF_053470365.1 Stutzerimonas tianxiuensis
CAGTCACCAGCGTGGCCACCACAGCCAAGCTGGTTGCGCTTGCGCGCAACGCGCCATGCCTGGCGCACCAAAAAAAGGGAGCCTTTCGGCTCCCTGGTGACAATTGCTTAGGCCTCGATCTCGATCAAAAGATCGCCGGGGGTCACCCGATCACCCTTGGCCACGTGCACCGCTTTCACCTTACCTGCAATCGGAGCCTGAATCTCGGTTTCCATCTTCATCGCTTCGCTGATCAGCACGGCCTGGCCGGCCTTGACCGTGTCGCCTTCCTTGACCAGCACATCCACGACATTGCCCGGCATGCTGGTGCTGACGTCACCCGGTCCATTGGCCTGCTTGCGCTGACCACCGCTGCTGCCACCGACGAAGTTGTTCAACGGCTCGAAGACCACCTCTTCCGGCATGCCGTCGATGGAGAGGAAGAAATGTCGCTTGCCCTCGCCTTTGACGCCTACACCAGTGATATCGACGCGGTAGGTCTCGCCGTGGACGTCGATGACGAACTCGGTGGGCACGCCTTCGCCGCTGGCCGCAGTCGCCGTGCTGCCGTCGGGAATCGGTAGCAGTACCTCCGGTTGCAGGGTGCCGGCCTCGCGTTCCTCGAGGAACTTGCGCCCGATGTCGGGGAACATGGCGTAGGTCAGCACGTCTTCTTCGCTAAGAGCCAGCGCACCGATTTCCTGGCGCAGCTTGTCCAGTTCCGGCTTGATCAGGTCGGCCGGGCGCACCTCGATGATTTCCTCGCCGCCGATGGCCTGGCGCTGCAGTTTGGTGTCGATGGCGCCCGGCGCCTTGCCGTAGCGGCCCTGCAGGTAGAGTTTCACCTCGTTAGTGATGGTCTTGTAGCGCTCGCCCGCCAGTACGTTGAAGAACGCCTGGGTACCGACAATCTGCGAGGTCGGGGTTACCAGCGGCGGATAGCCCAGATCCTTGCGCACGCGCGGGATTTCGGCGAGCACTTCGTTCATGCGGTTGAGAGCACCCTGTTCCTTGAGCTGGTTGGCCAGGTTGGAAATCATCCCGCCCGGAACCTGATTGACCTGCACGCGGGTATCGACCCCGGTGAATTCGCTCTCAAACTGGTGGTACTTCTTGCGCACCGCATGGAAGTACAGGCCGATCTCCTGGATCAGTTCCAAGTCGAGACCAGTGTCATAGGGCGTGCCGCGCAGCGCGGCAACCATGGACTCGGTGCCCGGGTGGCTGGTGCCCCAAGCCATGGAAGAAATCGCCGTGTCGATGTGATCGGCGCCGTTCTCGATGGCCTTGAGCTGACACATGCTGGCCACACCGGCGGTGTCATGGGAGTGGATGAACACCGGCAGGTCGATTTCGGCTTTCAGCGCGCGCACCAGATCGCCGGTGGCAAACGGGGTGAGCAGACCCGCCATGTCCTTGATCGCGATGGAGTCAACGCCCATGTCGCGCATCGCCCGGCCTTGCTCGACGAACAGCTCGACGGTGTGAACGGGGCTCGTGGTGTAGGCGATGGTGCCCTGGGCATGCTTGCCGGTCTTCTTCACCGCTCGGATGGCGGTTTCGAGGTTACGCACATCATTCATTGCATCGAAGATACGAAACACGTCGATGCCGTTGTCTGCGGCCTTGGCACAGAAGGCCTCGACCACATCGTCGGCGTAGTGCCGGTAGCCGAGCAGATTCTGCCCGCGCAGCAGCATCTGCAGGCGCGTGTTGGGCAGCGCCGCCTTGAGCTGGCGCAAGCGCTCCCAAGGGTCTTCCTTGAGGAAGCGCACGCAGGCGTCGAACGTCGCGCCGCCCCAGACTTCCAGCGACCAGTAACCGACGCGGTCGAGCTTGTCGCAGATCGGCAACATGTCTTCGGTGCGCATGCGGGTGGCGATCAGCGACTGGTGGGCGTCACGCAGGATGGTGTCGGTAACGGTGATTTTTTTCTGAGCAGTCATGGGTTCGTTCCTCACAGGCCTGCGTGGGCGGCGATGGCGGCGGCGATGGCCAGGGCCAGTTCGCCCGGCTTGCGTTTGATCGAGTAGTTCAGCAGTTCCGGATGGTTATCGACGAAGCTGGTATTGAACTGCCCGCTGCGGAAATCCGGATTTTCGAGAATCTTCTGGTAGTAGCTGGCCGTGGTCTTCACGCCCTGTACGCGCATGTCGTCCAGCGCGCGCGAGCCACGCGCCAGCGCCTCTTCCCAGGTTAGCGCCCAGACGATCAGCTTCAGGCACATGGAGTCGTAGTAGGGCGGAATGGTGTAACCGGTGTAGATCGCCGTGTCGGTGCGCACGCCCGGCCCGCCGGGCGCGTAGTAACGGGTGATCTTGCCGAAGCAGGGCAGGAAGTTGTTGCGCGGCTCTTCGGCGTTGATGCGGAACTGCAGGGCGAAGCCGCGATACTGAATGTCTTCCTGCTTCACCGAGAGCGGCAGGCCAGAGGCGATACGAATCTGCTCACGGACGATGTCGATGCCGGTGATTTCCTCGGTGATGGTGTGTTCCACCTGAACGCGAGTGTTCATCTCCATGAAGTACACCTCGCCATCGGCGAGCAGGAACTCCACGGTGCCGGCATTCTCGTAACCCACGGCCTTGGCCGCGCGCACCGCCAAGTCGCCGATGTAGGCGCGCTGTTCGGGGGTCAGCTGCGGGCTGGGCGCGATCTCGATGAGCTTCTGGTTGCGGCGCTGGATCGAGCAGTCGCGTTCGAACAGATGCACGGTGTTGCCGAAGGAGTCGGCGAGAATCTGCGCCTCGATGTGCTTGGGCTCGACGATGCATTTTTCGAGGAACACATCAGCGGAACCGAAAGCCTTGGTCGCCTCGGAGATGACCCGCGGATAGGCCTGGGCCAGCTCTTCGCGCGAATTGCAGCGGCGAATGCCACGGCCGCCACCACCGGAGGTCGCCTTGAGCATTACGGGATAGCCGATACCATCAGCCGCTGCCAGCGCCTCCTCGACATTCGCGACGTTGCCTTCGGTGCCCGGCGTGACCGGCACACCGGCCTTGATCATGCTGCGCCGCGCTTCGGTCTTGTCGCCCATGCGGCGAATCACTTCGGCGCTCGGGCCGACAAAGCGGATACCACGCTCGGCGCAGATTTCCGCCAGTTCGGCGTTCTCGGACAGAAACCCATAGCCGGGATGGAGGGCATCACAGCCCGTTTCTACTGCCAAGTTCACCAGCTTACGCGGGTTGAGGTAACCGGCAAGCGGGTCGTCGCCAATGAAATGAGCCTCGTCAGCGCGTTTGACATGCAGGGCATGGCGGTCGGGCTCGGCGAACACCGCCACCGAGCGCACGCCCATTTCGGCACAGGCCCGTACGATGCGGACGGCAATTTCACCGCGGTTAGCGATCAGCAGCTTCTTGATCACGCTGTCATTCCCTCGGTCGATGAGCAGAAGGCCGCCGGGTGGGGCCACGTCATGCCTGCACGTCGTGCAGGCCTATAAACCCTACGCCTGCCGGTACGATTACTGAAAATGAATAATAGTTTGACCTTGGATAAGTAATTACTTATACGTCCAGCCAGGGCTGGGATAGAAAGGCTTGAACGGCTGTTTCAATTAAGACAGATGCAGCAGATCACAGACACGAGCGGCGGCAACGATGCGAAAAAGCATGATGCGGATAACCTTGCGCCAGCTGCAGGTGTTCCGGGCGGTATGTGAAAGTCGCTCCTACAGCCGAGCGGCAGAAGAAATGGCGCTGACCCAGCCAGCGGTGAGCTTGCAGATTCGCCAACTCGAGGAGCTGATCGGTCAGCCGCTGTTCGAGTATCTGGGCAAAAAGCTCTATCTGACGGCAGCAGCCGAAGCGCTCCAGCGCGCCAGCACCGACATCTTCGGGCGTCTGGACAGCCTGGACATGCAGCTGTCCGACATGCAGGGCTCGCTACAGGGCCAGCTGAATCTCGCGGTCGAGTCGAGCGCCAAATACATCACGCCGCACCTGTTTGCCGCCTTCAAACGAAAGCATCCGGAGGTCAGCCTGGAGCTGGTCGTGGTCAACCACGCGCAGGCCGTCAAGCGCCTGTCGATCAGCCGTGACGACCTGCTGATCATGTCGCAGGTGCCGACCGATATGGACCTTGAATTCTTGCCGTTCCTGAACAACCCGATCGTGGCGGTCGCACCGACGGATCATCCGTTGAGCCAGGCAGACACGCTGACCCTGCAGGACCTGACCGCCTATCCGCTGCTGATCCGAGAGCCCGGCTCAGGCACCCGCAAGGCGGGTGAGGATTACCTGCGCCAAAAGCGTGCGCATTTTGCTCAGACCATTCAGGTGGCGTCGCTGGATGCCCTGCGTGAAAGCGTCGTGGCGGGGCTTGGCGTGGCGCTGATGCCACGCCATGCAGCCCACCTGGAACTGGCTCATGGCCTGCTGCGAGAGCTGCCGGTCCAGGAGCTCCCGCTGTACCGCAGCTGGTGTGTGGTGCATCCGCGGGGTAAGCGGCTGAGCCCGGTGGCTCAGGCGTTCTTCTCGTTTATCCGTGAAGAACGTGCCCAGATCAGTGCCCTGGCTGCGCGCTTTGATGGCGCACAGGCAAACCCTCGAGCAGCGGGCTGACCATCAATAGATCGGGAAACTCCATCAGTTGAGCATGCAGCTGGCGCTGCTCGTCGTAGCTTTCGATGGCGCGGCGGAAGTGCATGCGGCGCTCGTCCTGTAGTTTGCGGCGGGCACGGGCATCGAGGTTGACGTAGGCTTCACGGTGCTGGGACATGCGCGGTCTCCGGAACGGGTGTCGGGAGAGCCCAGCATCTGAGGCCTGGGTGACGCTATGAGGTCAAACAGATGACGGAGCGATGAACACCGCTCCAGCGGTCGTCGGCCACCTTCAGTCGTCGTGATGCTTTGTCGACTTGGGCGACAGGCGAAGGCTGCGCAAGCTGCGCTTGACGCTCTTGAGGTGGTTGACCAGGCTCGGTCCTCGCGCCATGGCGACGCCCATGGCCAGCACATCAATCACCACCAGATGGGCGATCCGCGAGGTCAGCGGGGTGTAGATCTCAGTGTCTTCCTGAACGTCGATGGCCAGGTTGATCGTGGCCAGCTCGGCCAGCGGGGTCTGGCTCGGGCACAGGGTGATCAGCGTGGCGCCGGACTCGCGCACCACGTTGGCGGTAATCAGCAGATCCTTGGAGCGCCCCGACTGGGAGATACAGATCGCCACGTCGGTGGGCTTCAGCGTCACCGCCGACATCGCCTGCATGTGCGGATCGGAATAAGCCGCCGCGCTGAGCAGCAGGCGGAAGAACTTGTGCTGGGCATCGGTAGCCACTGCGCCGGATGCGCCGAAGCCGTAGAACTCCACTCGTTCAGCCTTCGCCATCGCCGCAACGGCGCGCTCCAGCGCATCGGAGTCAAGCTTCTCGCGCACTTCCATCAAGGTATGCAGAGTGGTGTCGAAAATCTTCAGCGCAAAATCGGAGACCGAATCGTTCTCACTGATGGCGAACTGGCCAAAGCTGGCGCCGGCAGCGAGACTCTGCGCCAGCTTCAACTTGAGATCCTGAAAGCCCAGGCAACCGATGGCGCGGCAGAAGCGCACAATTGTGGGCTCACTGACCCCGACCGTATGAGCCAGATCGGCCATGGAACTGTGCATCACGGCAGCCGGATCGAGGAGCACATGGTCGGCCACCTTGAGCTCCGACTTGCGTAACGAACTTCTCGATTGGGCAATGTGTTGCAGCAGGTTCACGTGGGGGACTCGCTATGATCAAAACTCGGCAAGAATGGTCGAACGCTGCGGGTGTGCTCGCATCCGTCCAGCCGGCTGGGTTGTAGTGGGCTTGTAGTTATACTACAAGCTTCGCAGTATCGCCCACCTATCGAGTCTGTCCACCTTCTAGGAGTGACGCTGTGTCCATTTCCTGCGACATGCTGGTATTTGGCGGTACCGGCGACCTGGCGCTACACAAACTCATCCCTGCGCTGTATTACCTGCATCGCGAGCATCGGCTGCATGCTGATGTCCGCATCCTGGCGATCGCCCGTCAGGACATCGACCGCAACACCTACCTGGCGCTGGCCGAGCGTCACCTCCGAGCGCAAATTGCGCGCACGGACTTCGAGGCTGAGATATGGAAAGCGTTCAGCCAACGCCTCGACTACTTCCCCATGGACGCCACTCAACGGGGTGAATACATCCGCCTTGCGCACCACCTTGGAGAAGCCGAAGGTCGCGTACGGGTGCATTACCTGGCGACCGCGCCCAACCTGTTCGAGCCGATTGCCTCGAACCTCGAAAGCGCGGGGCTTGCCGGAGAAGACGCGCGCATCGTCCTGGAGAAGCCCATCGGCCATTCCCTCGAATCAGCCCTTGAGATCAACGAGGCCATCGGCAACGTCTTCCCGGAGTCGAGGATCTATCGGATCGATCACTACCTGGGCAAGGAAACCGTGCAGAACCTCATGGCGCTGCGCTTTGCCAATGCGCTGTTCGAGCCGATCTGGCGCAGCGGCCACATCGATCATGTGCAGATCACCGTCGCCGAGACCCTTGGCGTGGAGGAGCGCGGTAGCTACTACGACCATGCCGGCGCCATGCGCGACATGCTGCAGAATCACCTGCTGCAGCTGCTCTGCCTGGTGGCGATGGAAGCCCCGGTGCGCTTCGACGCCAAGTCGATACGCGGCGAGAAGGTGAAAATTCTCGAAGCGCTCAAGCCCATCACAGGCAATGACGTGCAAGACAAGACCGTACGGGGCCAATACGCAGGTGGGCGCATCGGCGGTCATGACGTCCAGGCCTACTATTTCGAGAAAGACGTCGATAACGACAGCGACACCGAAACCTTCGTCGCTGTAAAAGCGGAGATCGACAACTGGCGCTGGGCAGGCGTGCCTTTCTACCTTCGTACCGGCAAACGCATGGCGAAAAAGCGCTCGGAGATCATCATCACTTTCAAACAGGTGCCCCACATGCTCTTCACCAAGGGCGAGGTCAACCGCCTGGTGATTCGCCTGCAGCCCGAGGAGAGCATCAGCCTGCAGCTGATGGCCAAGGCACCGGGCAAGGGGATGCAGCTGGAGCCCGTGGAGCTCGACCTGAACCTGGCGCACGCATTCAGCAGCACGCGTCGCTGGGAGGCCTACGAGCGGCTGTTGCTGGACGTGATCGAAGGCGACTCGACCCTGTTCATGCGCCGTGATGAGGTGGAAGCGGCCTGGAACTGGGTCGACCCGATCCTTTGCGGCTGGCAGAGCCATTACCGCAAACCCAGACCTTATCCGGCCGGAACCGACGGTCCCGAGCAAGCACACCAACTGATCGAGCATCAAGGTCGCCAATGGTGGCGCTGAGCCAGCCGAACGACTCCGCGGTCACAGCACCGGCACGAGTTGCAGCACCCGAGCTAGAGCTGTTCTGCGCGAGTAGCTGCAACTAACGCATAGGCGTCTCACAACTACCGTATGAACTTCGCAGTATCGGCATATTGTTGAGCTGAAAGAAAAAATTAACCAAATGCGATGAAGTCGCCATCTCCGCGAAGCGGATCGCCGATATCCAGCCCCGATATCGGCGATTGAACTTGCCACGACAGCCTCGATAATTCAGCCCTTGATCCAGGCGGAACTTCGGCGAGTTCCAACGTCGTTACCCCGCCCGTTATCCACATCGCACCCGGCCTCGCATCAACCCGCGCAAAGCCCCGTTTCATGGGAGCTAAGCCCTGTTTACTGCAGTCCTTGAGGCGCTCTTGCGACGCAACTGAATCAAGTAGCGCAACTACCCCAGCGGAGACGTTTGATTTGACGCTGATATTCGCCGATATATCCGCGCCCAGCCGGCGGGAACATGGCGACCGGCGAGCAAGTTCAACTTTCGCGATAAACGGTGAACTTCGGAGATATCAGCGGCGAATCAATGCCCATGATCGGCGACTTGGGTTGAGATTAATTTTTCGATGTGTTTATTCTAGAAAAGGATTTCAATCAGCAACCCCAAAGGTCTTGTTTTGAGTATTCCTACCGTAACGCTCCGTCGCCCAACCGACGGCGACGGTTATCCCCTTCATGAGCTGGTAGCACGCTGCCAACCTCTGGACACCAATTCGGCGT
The DNA here is from genome assembly GCF_053470365.1 of Stutzerimonas tianxiuensis. Classification (NCBI taxonomy): domain Bacteria; kingdom Pseudomonadati; phylum Pseudomonadota; class Gammaproteobacteria; order Pseudomonadales; family Pseudomonadaceae; genus Stutzerimonas; species Stutzerimonas tianxiuensis. Next base: position 8,052 of record NZ_JBPVWS010000012.1, read on the forward strand.
ACTGCAACCTTCTGCAATGCTCCGATTTCGCCGACACCTCCATTGCCGCCACAAACGCGGATGGCCAATTGGTAGGTTTCATTTCCGGTTACTGCCCCCCTGCTCGCCCAGACACCTTGTTCGTCTGGCAAGTCGCCGTCGACGCTTCGATGCGCGGCCAGGGTCTGGCGCTGCGCATGCTGATGGCATTGATCGCACGGGTCGCCAGAGAGCAGGGCGTCGCTAACCTGGAAACCACCATCTCGCCGGACAACGGGGCATCCCAGGCGCTGTTCAAAAAGGCCTTCGCCAAACTTGGCGTCGACTACAGCACCCGCACCTTGTTCTCCCGCGCCGAACATTTTGCCGGCAAGCACGAAGACGAAGTGCTCTACCGCGCCGGCCCGTTCGCCGCACCCAATTCAGAAGAAGAACTAGAGGAAAACGCATGAAAACTTTCGAACTGCACGAATCTGGCGTTCGCAGCTACTGCCGCTCCTTTCCAGTGGTCTTCAAGCAGGCCCGTGGCGCTGAACTCACTACCCGCGAAGGCAAGACGTACATCGACTTCCTCGCCGGTGCCGGCACGCTGAACTACGGCCACAACCATCCAGTGCTCAAGCAGGCGCTGCTTGATTACATCGAGGCCGACGGCATCACGCACGGCCTGGACATGTACTCCGAAGCGAAGGAGACCTTTCTTTCCACCTTCGATCGCCTGATCCTCAAGCCGCGCAACATGGACTACGTCATGCAGTTCACCGGCCCGACCGGCACCAACGCGGTAGAAGCCGCGCTGAAGCTGGCGCGCAAGGTGACCGGCCGCAACAACATCATCAGCTTCACCAACGGCTTCCATGGCTGCAGCATCGGCGCGCTCGCTGCGACCGGCAACAAGCATCACCGTGGCGCCGCCGGCGTTCCGCTGACCGACGTCAGCCGCATGCCCTACGCCAACTATTTCGGCGACAAGGTCAACACCATCGCAATGATGGACAAGTTGCTGACCGACCCATCCAGCGGTGTCGACAAGCCAGCTGCGGTGATCGTTGAAGTGGTCCAGGGCGAAGGCGGTCTGAACGCCGCCTCGGCCGAGTGGGTGCGCAAGCTCGAGAAGCTGTGCCGCAAGCACGAGATGCTGCTGATCATTGACGACATCCAGGCTGGCTGTGGCCGGACTGGCACCTTCTTCAGCTTTGAAGAGATGGGCATCAAGCCGGACATGATCACCCTGTCCAAGTCGCTGTCAGGCTATGGCCTGCCATTCGCCATGGTGCTGCTGCGCAAGGAACTGGACCAGTGGAAGCCGGGCGAGCACAACGGCACTTTCCGTGGTAACAACCACGCGTTCGTCACCGCTGCTGCTGCCATCGAGCACTTCTGGAAAGACGACGAGTTTGCCAACAGCGTCAAGGCGAAGGGCAAGCGCATCGCCGACGGCATGAACAAGATCGTCCGCCGCTACGGCCCTGACTCTTTGTTCGTCAAAGGTCGCGGCATGATGATCGGCATCAGCTGCCCGGACGGCGACACCGCCGCCGCCATCTGCCGTCACGCCTTCGAAAACGGCCTGGTCGTTGAAACCAGCGGCGCTCACAGCGAAGTGGTCAAGTGTCTCTGCCCGCTGATCATCAGCGAAGAGCAGATCGACAAGGCCATGAGCATTCTGGACAAGGCGTTCGCCGCCGTGATGTCCGATCAAGCCGCCACTCAGGCCTCTTAAGGAGAATCAGATGATCGTACGTACCCTGGCCGAATGCGAGCAGTCCAACCGCAAAATCAAGACCGACACTTGGGACAGCACCCGGATGCTGCTCAAGGACGACAAGATGGGCTTCTCGTTTCACATCACCACCATCTACGCCAACACCGAGACGCACATCCACTACCAGAACCATCTGGAATCGGTGTACTGCATGAGCGGCAACGGTGAGATCGAAACCATCGCAGACGGCAAGATCTACAAGATCGAGGCCGGCACGCTGTACATCCTCGATAAGCACGACGAGCACCTGCTCCGTGGCGGCAGCGAGGACATGAAGATGGCCTGCGTGTTCAACCCGCCGCTCAACGGCAAAGAAGTGCATGACGAAAGCGGTGTGTATCCGCTTGAAGCCGAAACCGTAGTCTGATGCGACTCCGCAGGGCGGCTGCACCCCGCCCTGCGACACCCGATTCAAGGAGAGTTTAAAGTGAACCCCGTGCAAGCCGACCTGTACCCTTCGCGCCAGCACGACGAACCCAGCTGGCAAGAGCGTCTGGACCCGGTCGTCTACCGCAATGACCTGGCTAACGCCCCAATTCCTCCGGACCAGATCGAACGCTTCGAGCGTGACGGTTACCTGGTCATCCCCAATCTGTTCAGCGCCGAGGAAGTCGCGGTATTCCGCGAAGAGCTCGACCGCATGCGCCAGGATCCGGCCGTTGCCGAATCCGGCAAGACCATCAAGGAACCCGATAGCGGCGCGATCCGCTCGGTGTTTGCCATCCACGCCGATAACCCGCTGTTCGCCCGTGTCGCCTGTGACGAGCGCATTGCTGCTATCGCCAGTTTCATACTCGGCGGTGACATCTATGTGCACCAGTCGCGGATGAACTTCAAACCCGGCTTTACCGGCAAGGAGTTCTACTGGCATTCGGATTTCGAAACCTGGCATGTCGAAGACGGCCTGCCGCGCATGCGCACCCTGAGTTGCTCGATCCTGCTGACCGACAACGAAGCTCACAATGGTCCGTTGATGCTGGTGCCGGGATCGCACAAGCACTACATCCGCTGCGTCGGCGCGACGCCGGAGAACCATTACGAGAAGTCGCTGCGCAAGCAGGAGTTCGGCGTACCCGACCATGACAGCTTGACCCGCTTGGCGGACCGTTACGGCATTGACACGGCCACCGGCCCGGCAGGGAGCGTGGTGTTTTTCGACTGCAACACCATGCACGGCTCCAACAGCAACATCACCCCCAGCGCGCGCAGCAATCTGTTCTATGTCTACAACCATGTAGATAATGCCGCGCAGGCCCCGTTCTGCGGCCTCTCGCCACGCCCGGCCTTTGTCGGTGAGCGCGAGAATTTCGAGCCTCTGCAGATCAAGCCACAACAGTATCTCTGACGTATCCATCAGGCCCGCATACCGGGCCTGATCTTTGTTGGCGGCCGAGAGGCGGCCCAGGGATGAAAATTCACCCCCAAGACGGGACGATGAATCGATGCATACCGTAGAAAAGATCGGCGGCACATCCATGAGCCGCTTCGAAGAACTGCTCAACAACATCTTTATTGGCCATCGCACAGGCGACGAGCTCTATCAGCGCGTCTTCGTCGTATCGGCCTACAGCGGCATGACCAATCTGCTGCTGGAACACAAGAAGACCGGAGAACCGGGCGTCTACCAGCGCTTCGCCGATGCCCGCAGTGAGGGCGCCTGGCTTGATGCACTGGAAACCGTGCGCACACGCATGCTCGACAAGAATGCCGAGCTGTTTAGCGCGTTCGAGCTGCGCGCTGCCAACCAGTTCATCAACTCGCGCATCGACGATGCCCGCGAGTGCATGAGCAGCCTGCAACGTCTCTGCGCCTATGGCCACTTCCAGCTCGACGAGCACCTGATGAAGGTGCGCGAGATGCTCGCCTCGCTCGGCGAGGCGCACTCAGCCTTCAACTCGGTGCTGGCGCTCAAGCATCGCGGCATCAACGCGAAGATGGTCGACCTCACCGGCTGGCACCGCGACGCACCGCTGCCCTTCGATGAAATGGTGCGCCACAGCTTCGAAGAGGTGGACCTGTCCCGCGAACTGGTAGTTGCCACCGGCTACACGCATTGCAGCGAAGGCCTGATGAACACCTTCGACCGCGGCTACAGCGAGATCACCTTCGCGCAGATTGCTGCTGCCACCGGCGCCCGCGAAGCGATCATCCACAAGGAATTTCACCTCTCCTCCGCCGACCCGAATCTGGTCGGCGCGGACAAGGTGGTCACTATCGGCCGCACCAACTACGACGTGGCCGACCAGCTGTCGAACCTGGGCATGGAGGCGATCCATCCGCGTGCAGCGAAGACCCTGCGACGCGCCGGCATCGAGCTGCGCATCAAGAATGCCTTCGAACCCGAGCACGCCGGCACCCTCATCAGCCAGGACTACAAGAGCGAGCGGCCCTGCGTCGAAATCATCGCCGGGCGCAAGGACGTCTTCGGCATCGAGGTGTTCGATCAGGACATGCTCGGTGATGTCGGCTACGACATCGAGATCAGCAAGCTGCTCAAGCAGCTGCGTCTCTATGTGGTGAACAAGGACTCCGACGCCAACAGCATCACCTACTACGCCTCGGGCTCGCGCAAGCTGATCAACCGCGCCGCGCGGTTGATCGAGGAAAAGTACCCGGCGGCGGAAGTGACCGTGCACAACGTCGCCATCGTCTCGGCGATCGGCTCTGACCTCAAGGTCAAGGGAATCCTCGCGAAGACCGTGGCTGCACTGGCCGGCGCCGGCATCAGCATCCAGGCGGTGCATCAGTCGATCCGCCAGGTCGAGATGCAGTGTGTGGTCAATGAGGAAGACTACGACGACGCCGTCGCAGCCTTGCACCGCGCGCTGATCGAGCCGGAAAACCACGGTGACGTGATCGCCGCGGCGTAACCACTCCGCAACACCGACCGCCGGATCTGGCTCGCGCTAGCTCCGGCGGTTTGCCGTCTGCCATTCGCTGGCCGATTCGGACAGCTTGCGGCGCCGATACCAGCCGGCGAAGAACACCAGCGCCAGGATCAGCTCGGCCAGGTCGCCGCCGTAGTACATCAGCTGCGCCGCCGCTTCGATCTCGGCCAGTTCAAGGCCCGCGTCTCGGGGAAATCCATAGGCATACATCAACTTGCCGAGCACTGCGTGAGCGGCGATAGCGGCGAACAGTACGAGCAACCGCAAACGCATCCCCGGCCGATGGGGCGCCGGATCCGGGCCGGCAATGGACCAGCTGAACAGGTAGCCGGCAAGCACGAAGTGCAGGTGCAGCCAGATGTGCAGCGAGGGCTCACTGAAGCTCAGCTGAAACAGCGGCGTAAGGTAGAGCAGGTACAGCGCACCGATATCCAGAAGCAACGCAGTGACAGGGTGGCTCAGGCAGCGCACCGGCACGGTCGCCGCGAAATCGGTGATGCGCCGTGCGGTGGTTACCGGCACGCTGCGCAGCAACAGGGTGCCCGGCGCCCCTAGCATCAGGGCGATGGGGGCGAACATGCCGAGCAACAGGTGCTGCGCCATGTGCCCACGCAGATCCGAGTGCCCCCACTCGACCATCGGCGGCGAGAAGGCCACCACTAACAACCCGCACCCCAGGCTGAAACTGACCAACCGCCAGCAATGCCAGACCTTGCGACGCCTGCGCTGTGCACGGACGCCCAGCACATAGGCAAACCATAGGCCTTGCGTCACCAGCACCAGCATGAAGGTCCCGGCGAGAGTCAACAGATGAGCGTCATGACTCACAGGCCGCTCACCCCGCGCTGCCGCAGCCTGGCGCCGGCTCTACGCCAGATAAAGAACCCAACCGCCAGCAGCAATACGCCGAAGCCGTTCCAGGCCAGGTCGTATGGCCAGAGATTGTCGACGTAGCGCACCTGGTGCAAGCGCAGCACCTTGTGATCGACAATGCCGTCGAACAGCTGGAAGCCTCCGGCTCCGAACAACAGGCCCGCCCAGGCGTGCCAGCGCGATACCGCTTGATGACGACTCAGCCGAACGAACAGGTAAAACCCGGCCGCCAGCATCAGCAGCTCAGCCGAGTGCAACAGGCCATCGGACAGGAGCGAGATCGCAGGCGTTGAACGGTCGAAAAAATGGTGCCAGACGAGGATCTGGTGAAACACGATCTCATCGATCGCCGCCATCAGACCAATCCCGAGAAAGCTCGTCGCGGTCAGGCTGCCTCTGGCATCGACAGTGTTAGCGCTCAAGATGGCCTCCGGTGGTAACGGGTTGGCCTGCATCGGAACTCGGTGCGCTCGACTCAAGCCCTGTTTAAAAGTGACTGGGGCCCGCCGCAGGAGTTCGCCATCGAATTGACCTGACGGGGCGAAAAGCGCGGGCCAACTCAGTAGAATCCGCACACTTTTTGTCGGTATACAGAGCCACCGCACCATGACTCACCCTCGCACCGAACTGCTGTCGCCCGCCGGCACCCTGAAATCCATGCGCTACGCTTTTGCCTACGGCGCCGACGCGGTCTATGCCGGGCAGCCGCGCTACAGCCTGCGCGTGCGCAACAACGAGTTCGATCACGCCAATCTGCGTCTGGGCATTGATGAAGCGCACGCCCAGAGCAAGCAGTTCTACGTGGTGGTCAACATCGCGCCACACAACGCCAAGCTGCGCACCTTCATCAAGGACCTGGAGCCGGTGGTGGCGATGGGCCCGGATGCGCTGATCATGTCCGATCCCGGCCTGATCATGCTGGTTCGCCAGCATTTCCCCGAGATGACCATTCACCTTTCAGTCCAGGCCAACGCGGTGAACTGGGCCAGCGTCGAGTTCTGGCGCCAGCAGGGGCTGACCCGCGCGATCCTTTCCCGCGAGTTGTCGCTGGAGGAAATCGGCGAGATCCGTGAAAAGGTGCCGGGCATGGAGCTGGAGGTCTTCGTCCACGGTGCGCTGTGCATGGCCTACTCAGGACGCTGTCTGCTCTCGGGCTACATCAACAAGCGCGACCCCAATCAGGGTTCCTGCACCAACGCCTGCCGCTGGGAGTACAAGGCTCACGAGGGCAAGGAAGACGAGCTGGGCAACATCGTCCAGCAGTACCAGCCGATTCCGCTCCAGCAGCTTGATCAGGGTCGGAACCAGCCCACACTCGGCGCGGGTGCGCCCACCGATCAGGTATTTCTGCTGGAGGACAGCAGCCGTCCCGGCGAGATGATGGAAGCCTTCGAGGACGAGCACGGCACCTACATCATGAACTCTAAGGATCTGCGTGCCGTGCAGCACGTCGAGCGGCTGGTGCAGATGGGCGTGCATTCACTGAAGATCGAAGGTCGGACCAAATCGCACTACTACGTGGCGCGCACCGCACAGGTCTACCGCAAGGCCATCGACGACGCGGTCGCTGGCAGACCTTTCGACAAGTCGCTGATGGACACCCTGGAGTCCCTGGCCCACCGCGGCTATACCGAGGGCTTCCTTCGTCGTCACGTGCATGACGAGTACCAGAACTACGAGCGCGGCTTCTCGCTGTCGGACCGCCAGCAGTTCGTCGGCGAACTGACCGGCGAGCGGCGCAACGGGCTGGCTGAGGTGATCGTCAAGAACCGCTTCGCCGTTGGCGACCGCCTGGAACTGATGACACCTCAGGGCAACCTGAACTTCCGTCTGGACGCGCTGGAGAACAAGCGCGGCGAACGTGCTGAAGTGGCACCCGGCGACGGGCACGTGCTTTACCTGCCAGTCCCGGAAACGGTGGATCTGCGGTATGCACTGGTGATGCGGGAGCTGGACGGCGGCACCACCCGCGGCTAGCCGCCAGCACGGCGCCGGCTCAGGACCCGCTCCGCCGCGTGGCGGGTTCTGCCGCGACAGCCGTAGGGCGGGCTTCAGCCCTCCAGCAATTGGTGTGGCGCAGAGCAAGCGGTGGGCTGAAGCCCACCCTACAGGCAGCAAAAGCCCAGTCCGCACCATTAAACCAAGAGTTTGACGAACTCCTCAGGCGGCACTGGCCGGCTGATCAGGTAACCCTGCATCTCGTCACAGCCGTGAGCCTTGAGGAAATCCGCCTGTGCCTGGGTTTCGACACCCTCGGCGACAACCTTCAGTTCCAGGCTGTGGACCATGGCGATGATGGCTCGAACGATGGCCGAATCCTCGCCGACCTGATCCAGTTCGGAAATGAAAGACCGGTCTATCTTCACGTAATCCACAGGGAAGCGCTTGAGGTAACTCAGCGAGGAATAGCCGGTACCGAAGTCGTCGATGGCCAGCTTCACGCCCAGCGCGCGCAACTGGCGGCTGATGTTGATGGCATTGTCGATGTCATCGAGCAGCTGGCTTTCGGTCAGTTCCAGCTCGAGCCGGTCGGCTGGCAGCCCGGTCTCCTCCAGCACCTGGCGCACCAAGCTGACGAAATTACCCTGGCGTAACTGCTTGACCGACAGGTTCACCGAAACCCGAATCGCGGCCAGTCCGTCGAGCTGCCATTGACGCGCCTGCCGGCAGGCCTCGCGCAGCACGAACTCGCCGAGCGGGATGATCAGCCCGGTTTCCTCGGCCAATGGAATGAAAAAGCCCGGCGCAATCAGGCCTTTCTGCGGATGCCGCCAGCGCACCAACGCCTCGGCCGCATCCAGGCTGTCTTCCTTCACGCTCAACCGAGGTTGATAGAAGACTTCCAGCTGGCCTTCCTCGACGGCGCGACGCAGCTGGTTTTCCAGCTTGAGATTTTCCAGGCTCGACACCTGCAAGCGCTCGGTGAAGAACTGCAAGGTGTTGCCGCCCAGATGTTTGGCATGCTGCATAGCCATGTTTGCCTGCAACAGCAGCGAGGTCGCCTCCCGTGAGTTGTCAGGCATGAGGCTGACACCAATGGATGCACTGATGACCAGCTCCTGATCGTCGATCTGAATGGGTTTGCTGATGCGCGACAGCAGACGGCTACCGCTGTGCGCCAGGCTGGCCAGGCTGCCGTACCCTTCGAGCACCACCACGAACTCATCACCGGACAAACGGGCAATGGTGTCGGCGTCTGACAGGGTGTGGGACAGACGGCGCGAGACCTCACGCAACAGCTGATCAGCCGCCTCGTGCCCCAGGCTTTCATTCAGCGTCTTGAAACGATCGAGATCGATATAGAGCACCGCGAGCCCACGGTTACTGCAGCGACTTCGCTCACAGGCACTGTGCAGACGTTCCTTGAGCAAGCTGCGATTGGCCAGCCCGGTCAGCTCGTCGAAGTGGGTCAAATAACGCAGACGCTCCTCGACCTGGCGCCTGACGCTGAGGTCGGAAACAAATGCGACCACATTGCAAACGTTGCCTTGCCGGTCGCGCACCACGCGCATCTGCGCCCATTGCGGGTAGACCTCGCCATTCTTGCGGGTTTCGATCAGCTCGCCTTGCCAGCTGCCGTGCTGCGCCAGGCTTTCTCGAATCGCCGCATATTGCTGGCGACTGTCCTCGGAGCTGGCCAGCAGGGCGACGCTTCTGCCGATCAGTTCGGCTCGGCTGAAACCGGACAGGTCGCAGCAAGCCTGATTAACCGCCAGCAGATTGAACTCGGGGTCCATGATCGCCATGCCCTCGCCCGCCGCCTCGAACACCGTCGCGGCCAACCGCAATTGCTCGGCCTGACGATGGCTCTCGCTGATGTCTCGCCGGGTTCCGATCATGCGCAAGGCACGGTCACTGGCATCGCGCTCGGTGACGCGACCACGGTCTTCGATCCATACGAAACTACCGTCGCTCAGCATCGCCCGGTATTGCACGGCATAGCTGTCGGTCTTGCCCTTCAAGTGATCGATCATGTCCTGCCGGACACGCGGGCCATCTTCCGGATGCACCTCAGGACGCTGCTGGTCGACCAGCAGCAGTCGGTCACTCAGGCCTACACCAAAAACCACGTCCATCCTCGAATGGAGGACCTCGCCATTGGCCATGTCCCAATCCCACATGCCCAGCTCGCTGGCTTCCAGCGCCAGGCTCAGGCGTGCCTCGCTTTCATGCAGCGCAGCAGTGCGCTCGATCACGCGCCGCTCCAGCCCATCGAAAGCCTCCCGTAGCCGGCCCTCGGCATGACGGCGTTGCTCGATTTCCCGGCCCAGTTCGCCGTTCAGCTCGATGGCTTGCCCGCGCATGTTTTCCAGCCGCCGGATCAGCAACTGATTGTGCAGACGCTGGGCCAGGCTGGCCGTAACCACTCGGTTCATTTGCCAGGCGATCATACTCAGCGTGAGCAACACGATCGCCGCCAGCACACCCCATCCCTGCAGTTGGGGCTCACCGCTGCCCAGCAGCACAACCGCTGCGGGAAGCAGCCCTGGGATGGCAAACGCGCCGAACGCCCGGAGCGACACACCGCAGGCCACGCACCCGGCAAAGAACACCGAGGCAAGCGAGCCGAGCAGTATCGTCTGCTGTAAAAACGGCCCGTCCAGCGCCAGCTCGATGATGGCGTAGTCCAGCGTCACCGCACTGGCGACACTGGCTAGTAGAAAGGTTCGATACCAGCGAGGATGCTGCTGCTCCTCTGCGCTGGCTTTGGCAAAGCGGCGCGTCTGCTGCAGCCGCAGCAGGGCGAGCGCAAAAGTCACACCCGACCAGATCGCCGTTTGCAGCTTCGGCCCTTCCGCCCAGAGCACGACGGGAAACACCAGGCTGGTGATGATCATCAGAAGCAGCGCGAGTCGTGAGCCCTCATAGAGCAGCCGCGTGCGCTCGGCCCGCTGGTCGCTCTCTGCAAGATTGAAAGCGGCGTGGTCCTCCATGGCCATTGACGCCGACGGATTAGCTTGTGCGGATTCGATCATCGGGCTGTTCTTGTAATGGATGTCTGGAGCATTAAGCGTGCATTGAGGTACGCCCCGATAATGGCACGATGCTAGCGCCCGGTCATCGTCTGTCCGACCAAAGACCATATTGACGATACGCAGGTATGGATCAGCTGGATATTTACAGGCTCTGTGATCCAGGGCCGGCCCGGCCCATGGCGCTGTCTCGGCTGCAACAGACAAGCCCGCACTCTGCCGTTGACCCGCTAGCACCCCATCCGTTGCACGAGCGGGTCAGTCGGATTTCCGGCTAGAATGGCGCCCATGCATGACGATCTCTCTCTTCTCCTGAACTCCCTCAACGATGCCCAGCGCCAGGCCGTAGCCGCGCCGCTGGGTCGTCAATTGGTCCTCGCCGGTGCCGGCTCGGGCAAGACCCGCGTGCTGGTGCACCGTATCGCCTGGCTGCACCAGATCGAGCGCGCATCTTTGCACTCGATTCTTTCAGTAACCTTTACCAACAAGGCCGCCGCCGAGATGCGCCAGCGCATCGAACAGCTGATGAAGGTCAACCCGCAAGGCATGTGGGTCGGGACCTTCCACGGCCTGGCCCACCGCCTGCTGCGCGCGCACTGGCAGGAAGCGAAGCTGGCGCAGAATTTCCAGATCCTAGACTCCGACGATCAGCAACGGCTGGTCAAGCGGGTGATCCGCGAACTCGGCCTCGATGAGCAGCGCTGGCCGGCGCGCCAGGCGCAATGGTGGATCAACGGGCAGAAGGACGAAGGCCTGCGGCCCAAAAACATCCAGCCCAGCGGCGACCTATTCCTCGCGACCATGCTGAGCATCTACCAGGCCTATGAAGAAGCCTGCGCCCGCGCCGGTGTCATCGATTTTTCCGAGCTGCTGTTGCGCGCGCTGGACCTGTGGCGCGATAACCCAGGCCTGCTGGATCACTACCAGCGCCGCTTCCGGCATATTCTGGTGGACGAGTTCCAGGACACCAACGCCGTGCAGTACGCCTGGCTGCGCCTGCTGGCCAAAGGCGGCGACAGTTTGATGGTGGTGGGCGACGACGACCAGTCGATCTACGGCTGGCGCGGCGCTCGGGTGGAGAACCTCCACCAGTTCAGCGAAGACTTCCAGGACGCTGTAACAATCCGCCTCGAGCAGAACTACCGCTCCACCGCCTGCATCCTCAAGGCGGCCAACGCCCTGATCGCCAACAACCAGGGCCGTCTCGGCAAGGAACTGTGGACCGACGGCTGCGAGGGCGAGCCGATCAGCCTCTACGCCGCCTTTAATGAACACGACGAAGCGCGCTACGTCGTCGAGAGCATCGAGAAAGCAATCCGCGAAGGCATGAGCCGCAGCGAGATCGCCATCCTCTATCGCTCCAACGCCCAGTCACGGGTCCTCGAAGAAGCCCTGCTGCGCGAACGCATTCCCTACCGGATCTACGGTGGCCAGCGCTTCTTCGAACGTGCCGAGATCAAGAACGCCATGGCCTACCTGCGCCTGATCCAGGCGCGGGACAACGACGCGGCACTGGAACGGGTAATCAACGTGCCGGCACGCGGAATCGGCGAGAAAACCGTCGAAGCCCTGCGCCAGCTGGCGCGCCAGCAGGAAACTTCGATGTGGGCCGCGCTGCACCAAGCAGTCGGCACCAAGGTGGTGTCGGGCCGTGCAGCGAGTGCACTGAACGGCTTTGTCGAGTTGATCGACGGTCTCGCCCTGAAAGTCGAGGGCATGCAGCTGCACAACATGGCGCAGCTGGTCATCGAGCAGTCCGGACTGCTGGCCTACCATCGTGACGAAAAAGGCGAGAAGGCTCAGGCACGGGTGGAGAACCTCGAAGAACTGGTCTCCGCTGCGCGTGCTTTCGACAATTACAGCGAAGATCAGGAAGACGAGCAGACCCCGCTTGCCGCCTTCCTTGATCACGCCTCGCTGGAGGCCGGCGAGCAGCAGGCAGGCGATCACGAAGACAGCGTGCAGCTGATGACCTTGCACAGCGCCAAGGGCCTGGAGTTTCCGCTGGTGTTCCTGGTCGGCATGGAAGAAGGCCTGTTCCCACACAAGATGAGCCTGGAAGAACCCGGCCGCCTCGAGGAAGAACGCCGCCTGGCCTATGTCGGCATCACCCGCGCCATGCAGCAGCTGATCGTCACCTATGCCGAAACCCGTCGGCTGTATGGCAGCGAGACCTACAACAAGATCTCGCGCTTCATTCGCGAACTGCCGCCCGCGCTGATCAGCGAAGTGCGCTTGAGCAATACCGTCAGCCGCAGCTTCAATACCCGTGGCATGAGTGGCGGCTCGCTGTTCGATGGCGCCAATGTTCCAGACACCCCGTTCAACCTTGGTCAGCGCGTGCGTCATTCGCTGTTCGGCGAGGGCACCATCCTCAACTTCGAAGGCTCCGGAGCGCAGGCCCGGGTGCAGGTGAATTTCGAAGACGAAGGAAGCAAGTGGTTGATGCTCAATTATGCCAAACTGGAACCGCTATGACGTTTACGTCAACCTGTACCGATACTAATAAAATTCGCCAAAGGAAATAGCCATTCATGAAACGCCGTCACTTGTTTGGTGTTGCCGCTGCCCTGCTTGCCTCCCTCAGCCTTGCAGGCTGCAACGACGAAAAGAAAGTCGAACCCACCGCCGAGCCCAAGGCTGCCGCCAGCGAAGCGCCCGAGACTTATAACTGGAAGATGGTCACCGCCTGGCCGAAGAACTACCCGGGTCTGGGTACTGCCGCCCAGCGTCTGGCCGATCGGGTCGAGGCCATGAGTGATGGCCGCCTGACCATCAAGGTCTACGCCGCCGGTGAGCTGGTCCCCGCCCTGGAAGTGTTCGACGCCGTTTCCCGTGGCACCGCCGAACTCGGCCATGGCGCGGCCTACTACTGGAAGGGCAAGGTTCCGACCGCGCAGTTCTTCACCTCGGTGCCGTTCGGCCTGTCGACCAGCGAGATGAACGCCTGGCTGACCCGCGGCGGCGGCCAGGAATTCTGGGACGAAGCCTATGCGCCCTACGGTGTGAAGCCGATGGTAGTCGGCAACACCGGCATGCAGATGGGCGGCTGGTTCAACAAGGAAATCAATTCACTGCAGGACCTGCAGGGGTTGAAGATCCGGACACCCGGCCTGGGCGGCGAAGTGCTGACCCGTCTCGGCGCGACCACTGTCAACATGCCCGGCGGCGAAGTGTTTACCGCCCTGCAGACCGGGGCCATCGACGCCACCGACTGGGTCAGCCCGTACAACGACCTGGCCTTTGGTCTGCACAAGGCCGCCAAGTACTACTACTACCCCGGCTGGCAGGAGCCTCAGGCCGTGCTCGAGCTGTTGGTCAACCAGAAGGCCCTCGACAGCCTGCCGGACGACCTGCGCGCCATCCTTACCGAGGCTGCCGGCGCCGCCAGCCGCGACATGATCGACGACTATGTCTATAACAACGCCATGGCACTCGATCAGCTCAAGCAACAAGGCGCGCAACTCAAGCGCTTCCCTGACGAAGTATTGAGCGCCATGCGTGAGCAGTCTGATGTCGTTCTAGGCGAACTGGCCGCACAAAGCGAGCTGAACGGCCGTATCTGGGCGTCGATGAAGGCGTTCCAGGCGCAGGTCAAGCCGATGCAAGAGATCTCCGAGAAAGAACTGTACAACTGGCGCTGAGTCAGATGAGCCGCTGTGCTTGCCTGACCCGGTAAGCGCAGCGGAGCAAAAGCCCGAAACACTCTGCAACTGGCGCGCCCGCACTGGGGCGTGCACCATCCGCTTCGTATCTTCGTCCAATCCAGGAATACCAAATGCAACGTGTGCTCAGCATTTTCATGGCGCTGTGTATCGGCCTGACCCTCAGCCTCGACGTTCATGCCAAGCGCTTCGGCGGTGGTAAGAGCTTCGGCTCGGCGCCCAGCCATCAAACGCGCCAGGCGCCGCAACAGACCCAGGCCGCGCCAAACCAGGCAGGTCGTCAGACGCCTGCAGCCGCCAGTGGCGCCTCGCGCTGGTTGGGCCCGCTGGCCGGCCTCGCCGCCGGTGGCCTGCTGGCATCCATGTTCATGGGTGACGGCTTCGAAGGCATCCAGTTCATGGACATCCTGATCTTCGGCGGCATCGCCTTCCTGCTGTTCCGCTTCCTTGCCGCGCGCCGTCGCCAGCAGCAACCGGCCATGGCCGGACACGGGAATGCACCGATGCAACGCGACATGCCTGCACAGCAGTCGATCTTCGGCGGCAGCAGCGCCGCTCGTCCGGCGGCTGCTCCAGTGATCAACGCCCCAGCCTGGTTCAACGAGCAGAATTTCGTGACGGCCGCGCGCGAACACTTCCTCTCGCTGCAGCAGCATTGGGACGCTAACGAGATGGACAAGATCAGCGAGTTCGTCACGCCGCAACTGTTCGAGTTCCTCAAGCGTGAGCGCGCCGAGATCGGCGATGCGTACCAGTCCACCTACGTCGACGACCTGCAGATTCAGCTTGATGGCGTAGACGACCAGGCCGACAAGACCGTTGCCACGCTGACCTTCGTCGGCGTGTCGAAGAACTCACGCTTCGACCAGGGCGAACCGTTCAGCGAAAGCTGGCGCATGGAGCGCGCCCAAGGCGAGAACCAGCCTTGGCTGGTGGCCGGTATTCGCCAGAACGCCTGAGCCGCTACCTGAGACGACTCCGCTCTGTTCGGAGTCGCTCGCAAAAGCCTCGCCGCATGGCGGGGCTTTTTTGTTTCTACACCCCCGTTGTTTCCCGAGCGCAAGGGACCGGCCGTGCCGTAGCGTTGAACGGGGTCGACCGCCCTGCTCGAGTGCACCAATGGCCGAATAAACCGGCCCTACGGCAGCAACTTGCACGCCCATCCGCACCACCGCGAATGCCTCTATCCTGTGCCCAACGTGGCAAACATCGGCTGAACCCTGCTCGCAAATGGGCGTCTATGCTGTTCGGATAACAGTAATAGTCCAGAGGTCCTGCGTGTCAGGCAGCATCGAAACAAGGAATGGAGCCGCCGCTGCGCTCGTTCCGGGCGACCTGCCCACTGCACGCCAATCCACGATGACCAGCGTTCGCCTGCCTTCTATCGACAAGCTCCTGCGCGCGCCGGCCTGTGCCCCGCTCCAGCAGCGTTATGGCCGCAGCGTGCTGCTCGTCACGCTGCGCGACCTGCTCGACGAGCTACGGGAGCCGGCTCGCCACGGTCATCTGGCCGCGCTGGAGCTGTCCGAAGCAGTGCTAGCCGGCCGCGCCGGTGAACGTCTCGCCAACCAACACCGCAGCCGGGTGCGCCGCGTGTTCAATCTGACTGGCACAGTGCTGCACACTAATCTGGGTCGCGCCCTGTTGCCGGATGAGGCCATCGAGGCGATCACCCTGGCGGCGCGCTATCCCCTGAATCTGGAGTTCAACCTGGCCACCGGCAAGCGCGGCGATCGCGATGATCTCATCGAAGGGCTGATTCGCGAGCTGACCGGCGCCGAGGCCGTCACGGTGGTCAACAACAATGCCGCCGCCGTGCTGCTGGCGTTGAACAGCCTTGGCGCCCGCAAGGAAGGCATCATTTCCCGTGGTGAGCTGATCGAGATCGGCGGCGCTTTCCGCATCCCCGACATCATGGCCCGCGCCGGTGTGAAGCTGCATGAGGTGGGCACCACTAACCGCACCCACGCCAAGGATTATGAAGCCGCGATCAATCCGCGCAGCGGCCTGCTGATGCGCGTACACACCAGCAACTACAGCGTGCAGGGCTTTACCGCCAGCGTCGGCACCGCCGAGCTGGCACGGATTGCCCACGCACACGAGCTGCCATTGCTCGAAGACCTCGGCAGCGGCAGCCTGGTCGACCTCTCGCGCTGGGGCCTGCCAAAGGAACCCACCGTGCAGGAGGCTCTGCGCGACGGCGCCGACATCGTCACCTTCAGCGGCGACAAGCTGCTTGGCGGCCCGCAATCTGGGCTGATCGTCGGCAACCGCGAGCTGATCCAGAAGATCAAGAAGAACCCGCTCAAGCGCGCCCTGCGTGTCGACAAGCTGACCCTCGCCGCGCTGGAAGCGGTACTCAACCTCTATCGCGACCCGGATCGCCTGGCCGAACGACTCACCAGCCTGCGCCTGCTCAGCCGGCCGCAAGCGGATATCCGCATCCAGGCCAAACGCCTGGCACCCGCGCTGGCCAGCGCTCTGGGCGAGCCCTGGCAGGTCACTGTCGAGGAGGCGCTGGGCATGATTGGAAGTGGCGCACAACCGGTGGCGCGCCTGCCCAGCGCAGCCTTGTGCATTCGCCCGCAGCAGCCCCGGCGCCTGCGCGGCCGCAGCCTGCGCTTGCTGGAAGAGGCGCTGCGCGAATTGCCTATCCCGATCCTGGGCCGGGTCGCTGACGACGCGCTCTGGCTCGACCTGCGTCAGCTGGACGATGAGCCGGCGTTGCTCGCCCAGCTTCCGCACCTGCAGCAGGCGCTGGTGTCATGATCATCGGCACCGCGGGGCACATCGACCACGGCAAAACCGCCCTGCTCCAGGCATTGACCGGACAGGCCGGCGACCGTCGGCAGGAAGAACGCTTGCGGGGCATCACCATTGATCTCGGCTACCTCTACGCCTCGCTGGGTGAGCCCGACCCGACCGGCTTCATCGATGTCCCCGGTCATGAACGCTTCGTGCACAACATGCTCGCCGGGGCCTGCGGTATCGACTGCGTGCTGCTGGTCGTCGCCGCAGACGACGGCGTGATGCCGCAGACCCGCGAGCACCTGGCCATCGTCGAGCTGCTGGGGATTCGCCGGGCCCTGGTGGCGCTTACCAAGGTCGACCGGGTCGAGCCATCGCGCATCGCCGAAGTGCAGCGGCAGGTCGAAGCCCTGCTGGAAGCTGGGCCGCTGTCCGGTGCGCCGATTTTTCCCGTGTCCAGTGTGTCCGGCGAAGGCATCGACGCGCTTCGCGCCCGCTTGCTCGAACAGGCGACCGAAGTGCAGGCGCGCCGTGAAGACGGACATTTCCGCCTGTCCATTGACCGGGCATTCAGCGTGACCGGCGCAGGCGTGGTCGTAACCGGTACCGCCATCGCTGGTCGAACCCAGGTGGGGGACGAACTGAGCCTGGGGCCGTCCGGCCGCAAGGTTCGCGTCCGCGGGCTGCATGCGCAGAACCAGACTGCCCAGGCGGCTCAAGCGGGCCAGCGCGTCGCCCTCAACCTCAGCGGCGAGCGGCTTTCAGTCGGTGATATCAGTCGCGGCGATTGGCTGGTAACGCCCGAGCTGCAGGATGGCACCCAGCGCATCGATATCGAATTCACGCTGTTAGCCAGCGAAGCCCGCGAATTGCGCCACTGGACGCCGGTGCACATCCACCTCGGCGCCCAGGATGTCACCGGCCGCATCGCCCTGCTCGAAGGCGAATGTCTGGCGCCCGGTGGCCACGTGCACGCGCAGCTGCTGCTCAATGCGCCCGCCCATGCGGTGCATGGCGACCGCGTGGTCCTGCGCGACCAGTCCGCCCAGCGCACCCTCGGCGGCGGCCGCGTACTCGACCCTTTTGCGCCGCCCCGCAACCGCCATCGTCAGGCACGCCTGGCGGTGCTGCGCGCGCTCGCCGAAGATACATTGGAAGATGTGTTGCCAGGGCTGCTGCCCAGCGCCCTCAACGGCCTCGATCCGGCCTTGCTGGAACGGCAGTTCAACCGGCCCCGGAAAACCTGGCGGCTTCCAGACGAGGCGCTGGAGATCACCACGCGGCTCGGCCCGAGGCTGTTCGAACGCGGCACCTGGGACTACCTCGGCAAGAGCTTGGTGGCCGCCCTGCAGCGCTTTCATGACAGCCAGCCGGACGAGCTCGGCCCGGATCGCGACCGCCTGCGCCGGTACGCTCTGCCGTTACTGGAGCGTCCTATATTTATTGCCTTACTGGAACAGGCCCTGGCCGAGGGCATGGTCGAAGCCAGTGGCCCCTGGCTGCACCTGCCTGGCCACCGGGTACGCCTGACCGACGAGGAAGAAGCACTGAAAGCCCGACTCTGGCCGCTGCTTGCCGCCAGCTGCTTCAACCCGCCCTGGGTGCGCGACATCGCCCGTGAGCTGGACGTCGAGGAAGAGCAGGTCCGCCAGCTGTTGCGCAAGCTGGCTCGCCTTGGCGCGCTACAACAGGTAGTGAAAGACCTCTTCTACCCCGAGCAGACCATCCGCCTGCTGGCCAGCCAGGTTCTGGAGATGGAACGCCAGAGCGGCGTCATCCGCGCCGCAGCCTTCCGCGACCAGATCCAGCTCGGCCGCAAACGCAGCATCCAACTGCTCGAACATTTCGACCGAATCGGCTTCACCCGCCGCTTCGGCAACGAACGCAAGGTGCGACGAGACAGCGCCTTGGCCTCAGAGGATGAGGTCAGTTAGGCTGTCGCACGTTTTGTGACCAACAGGTCAACGTCATCTTGGAAGGCAATCGCACCCGGTGGTGCGGCCGGGCTTCAAACCCGGTTGGGGGCGGCAGCCGTCCCTGGGTGGGTTCGACTCCCACTGCCTTCCGCCATATCCCGCTCTGAAAGCCCCTAACTACGCGGCCTCCAGCTACTCGACCGGAGCGGCTTCGGCTTGGGTGTCGAAGAAGTGTCGAAAACCCCGAATGGGTCCGAGCGTGATTACATCCTTCAGGTAGTCTGGGGCCAGGTGCGCGTAGCGCATGGTCATGTTCAGCGAGGCATGGCCCAGGACTTTCTGCAGGGTCAGGATGTTGCCGCCGTTCATCATGAAATGGGACGCGAAGGTGTGCCGCAGCACATGCGTTTTCTGCCCAGCCGGTAACGTGAGCCCTGACATGCTGACGGCGTAGTCGAAGCTGTCGCGGCAGTTGGTAAACAGGCCGTGTTCCTGGTAGTGCTGGTGGATACGGTCATGCAACGCCTGATCGATCGGCACGGAGCGTCGACGCTTACCCTTGGTGTTCACAAACAGGACGTGGCCGTCTCGGACTCGTTCCGGTCTGAGCGCTTGAGCTTCTCCCCAGCGGCATCCAGTAGCCAGGCAGATCATCGCCACCATGTACGTGTGAGGCGTCCGGCAATGCTCCTGGATGGCGCGAAACAGCCGGTCGATATGGGCATCACTCAGATACGTGAGTTCGCGTTCCTGGAGCTTGAGCGGCTTGACCGAGGCCAGCGGGTTCTCGTAGTCGATTTCGCCTAACTGGCGGAGCACGTTGAATACCGAACAGAGGTAGCCCAGCTGGTTGTTCACGGTCTTCCCGCTTGTGCCTGATAACAGTCGACCGGCGCGATAGGCCGTATAAGTCGCTCCTGTCAGCTGGCTTGCCACCGGGTTGCCCATCTCCCGAGCCATACGGTTGAGGACCAGTTCGGTCCGGTAGATATCGCTCAGTGCATGCCCATGCAGCAGCCGCCAGCGTCCAATCAGGTCGAATAATCGCCGACGATCCCTGGGCTTGGGTGACCAGTCGGGCTTGTCGATCACTTTGCTCCGGCACGTTGCTTCGAACCGCAGGGCTTCGGCCTTGGTCTTGACCGTCTTGCGGAATCGCTTGCCTTTCACCGGCTCGACATCGACCTTCCAGCGTCCGTCAGGCAGTTGTTCAATGGCCATGTGCATCGTCGCCTTGGCCGGGAGCAGTTACGTCAGCCTGTTTGGCTTGTTTGTGTGTCTGGCAAACAAACATCAGACCGCCCTACCCCACCTCACATGCCGCTCCTCGAGCAGGTTTTTGATGTGCTTGTACAGATCCCGCTCGCTCATCTCCTTGGCGGCGTAGTGATCACGGATGACCGGCCAGCAATCCCACTGTTTTAGGGTCTCGAATGCTTTGTTAGCGCCCACTCGCTCCCTTGCCAGCAGGCTTACGAAGTTTCCCAGGAACAGTTCCACGTTCTTGCCTGAGAAGCCCCGGCTCGTCTTGTAGTAGCGTTTGTACTCCGTCTCATCGACCAGGGAATCAACCGGCAGATCAACCCGTGCGTCTTCACGCAACAGCGTCCAGATGGGTTCAAAGTAGCCAGGGCGAGCGAGCAGCTTGAACTGGCTCATACCGTAGCGCCACAGGCCTTCCAGGTGGGCCGAGAACGCAGCGAAGGAGTCCGTATCGATGGCTTGGCCGGTCTTCACGTCCACCGAGCCGCTGGCGAATTGCTGGATGACGGAGTGGTGATAGCGCAGCTCGACGCGCCAAACGTCCTGGGCCGGGTTGTAATTCTCCGGGTCTTTCACGTCGAACGAATCACGGCGACGCCAGACGCTTTCCCAATAGTCGAACTTGTCATGGGCGCGGGCTTGCAGCGTCTTGTTGTAGATCCCGAGCTGTACGCCACCGGCTGAGCCGAACAGGAAGGATTGGCCTTTACCGTAGGTGGCGGCTTCCATGGTCCACTGAATCTCCTTGATGCCTGAGATATCGCGGTTGGCACGTGCGCGGCAGTGCATGCGGGCGGTCAGGTCAGCGGGAGGCGTCCAGCCTTGTAGGTCCAACGCGAGGTGCACGGCACACTGGTTGCGCTCCAGGTGGGTCATCACGGCGGCAGCGTAATAATCCATGCGTTCCTGGAGCCGTTGCGGCGACAGCGCGTCGATCGCGTGCGGTGACACCTCGATTTTCAGGTGCGGGCCGATCTGCTCCAGCTTGGCGTTGAAGTTCTTGATGAGCAGGATGAACCCAAGGTCAGCGTTCTGGAGTTTGTACTGGTAGCCCGAGTCCCGCCCCACACGCCCGGCGTGCCAGATCTCCCCGGCAAACTCGACCATCGCGCCCGGCTTTTCGAATAGCGCCATGATTTCGGGCCGGATCAATCCGCGGTACAGCTGGCGGACCGTATCCACGCCGCAACGCAGCAACCGGACCTTGGACAGATCCACGAATGCAGCCGTACCTGGATCGACGAACAGACGCCCGTTGCGATCTTCGCGGGCAAGCATGTCTAGGCGGAGAAAATCCTTTGGTTTGCTCATTTGGTTCACTTCCTAATGCTGACTAATGCGGTAGTTAATCTGTATTTATCTGACGTGCTACAGGGACGTCAGCGCGGAGGCGCGCGCTGGCTGCGCTCGCTCACGCGCCTCGTCCCTCGGCACGTGTGAGAGTGCTCGGCCAGCGCGCAGCAAAGGCTATCGATACGGGTGATCGGGTCGGTGAATGACGTAACGGGATCTCCAGGACAGGTTTGTTCCTGGGTGAAGGTCATCAGGTGGGGACGGTCAGGCGGCGGCGTGCTGACCCAGGCCAGGTAGAGCGCGAGGCTGGCCAGCGCGAGCAGGTGGGGAAGTTTGAGATCGGCGCGGCGCGCGAGGACGAATAACACCAAGGGCGCGGCCCTTGTCATCCCGCTCTTGCCGCCGAGGGCTCGGGAGCGTGGGGTGAAAAAGCTACCCCACACTCCCAGCGATAGGCTTTTCATAGTCGTGCAGGGTCAAGGGTGCGCTGCGCCCGTGCTTCCGTTCGACGGGACGGTGAGGCTGTCCCGACGAGCCGGGAGCGCGGCCCCTGACCTCCCGGCATTAGGGAGGGCAATGCGGTCCAGTACGTTGCCGGAACCATGCCGGTCGCGGTGCCGCATCACCCTGATGGTGAGAATGTCCATGAACGGGATCTCGCTCGGCGTACGCCCGTCACTGGTGAAGCTCATGGCCATGAAGTAGGGGTAATCCCAGACACCTTCCTTCTCCAGCACCACGCCAACGACGTGCACACAGCACCAGTAAGGCGGCTCGTCTTCGTCCATGTACAGCTCCATCAGCACGGATTCGCCGATGTAAGCCATGGCGGCTTGGGTATCCAGGGTGATGCCGGGTTTACGCATGGCTGTAGTCTCCTTCCTTGAACTCCTTTTTGCCTTTCTTCAGGTCAGCTCGCAGGCGCGCGAGGTTGACCATGCGGAAGTCGGCGAGGCGCATTGTCGGGATGGTGCCAGTAGCGGCCCAGTCGGCGGCCTCCTCGACGGATACCCCGCTCATTTCGGCGAAGGTCTTGAGGCTGCACAGGTCGAGGCTGTTGTCTGCTTTGCTCATAGCGTCCACTCCTGTTCGAGAAGCTGCTGCTGTAGCAGGGCTACGTTGACCATCGTGCGTTTGCCGACCTTCTTCGAAGGCAGGTAGCCACGGTCCAACCAGGTGCGCACCACGATGGGTTCGTCGCCCATGCCGATCCACTCGGCGAACTTCGGCCACGGCATCAGGGGCGGGGCGCCGTGCAGCTTTTGCGGGTCAAAACCTTCCGTATCCATCCGCTTTACTCCACTATGTTCGGCTTTGATAACCAATCAACCAATGGGTAACAACTACCCATGGAGCGATTGTTACCCATCTTGCATGATGGAGCAATAGCTACTCAGGAAAAATTTTCTGCATGCACAGCGCATCCGATAGAGCACGCGCGTTGCTCAAGCTGATCGGCCCCAAGCGGGCGAGCGAACATGGTGGTGATTACGAGCGCTGGCGGAACGTCAGCAAGGGCGCGGTGCGCGTAAGCGCAGACGAGATAGACGTACTGGTGAAGGTTTATCCCCAGTACGCCCTATGGCTGGCCAGCGGGCAGATCGCCCCAGAGATCGGACAGACCAGCCCAGCCTACGACGAGGCCAACCGAAACTTGAGCCAACCCAGCGCGGGATAGCAATCACACGGAAATTAGCTAGGCGATGGTATGCCCGAGCGCAGGGAGCTAAGCGGAAGTAGCAGCACTAACGTTTGGTTAAGGGGCCGACTTTAGCCGGTCCCAGTGAGCGAAGCGAACGATTTGAACCAGTTGTTAGACCTATGCGCTATTAGTTGCCAGAAAGTAAAAATGGGCTAAATTTAATTTTATGAAATTTAAAGTATTTATTATAGTCGGCTTCGCTAAGGTCTTTTACTTCACTGAATATACCAATGCTGCGTATTGCCAAAATTGCTGAGTTATCGAATTGATATTCACCGCTAGTCTGGGCTATTTCAATTGATAAAATTTTACCGTCTGCGCTCATTTTAACGTCAAGGATAAGTTGCGTTTCAGGCTTTATGTCTTTGGGTGCTGTAAAGTTATTAGATATTTTGGTTCTGTAGAGTACAAACAAGTCTTCTGGGTCGTTAGTATTTAAAGTGTGCGTTTGCTGGTAGGTGAAATCCTCGGATAAAAGCTCTCTAAGGGCGCGCTGCTTCTTCGACTCTGTCGGCTCAGCTGGAATTGAGTTCTGAGGCGAAATTTCCTGTGCTTGAACAGGCGTACTAACTGCTAGTCCATTCCGATTGGAATTTATAACTGTTTCTGTTGAATTGCAGCCTGACAACAAAAAGTAAGAAACAACTAGAGCTATTACGCATAGTTTCATGACACACAAATTCCAAGGTTGAGTATAACGTTTGGTTAAGGGGCGGGCTTTAGCCCGTCCCAGAAAGCGAAGCGAACGATTTGAACCACTTGTTAGGGGTGAACACACAGAATCCTTTCAAAGTGGTTTGCAACCTCAAGTAGAACAGAATCAGGGCACTTGGGATTTTCAACAAAAAACCAGAAATCACCGTATTGGTTGTTAATACTGAATTTTTGTTTTTTGTATCTAAAGTCTATCCAGCTTTCGCCAAGGCTAGGTATGTAGGCCGTTGGGTAAGCTCCCCACAATTAAAGTACGCGAAAAACTAAGCGAATTGGCGGAGTGCTTCCAGTAGGGAGCAACAGAAAATTTCTAGAGCCATCATTCATCGTGTCTTGGAGCAGCTTCATTTAATGATGAAACCCTAACGTTTGGTTAAGGGGCGGGCTTTAGCCCGTCCCAGTGAGCGAAGCGAATGATTTGAACCAGTTGTTAGGCAGTTCATGTCGCGCGCTCGTTCTGAGGCTTCAGGCTAGGTACGCTTGTATAGAAAGAATGGGCAATAGACATACTTCTGGATTTTAACGAAGGAAGCTCATTGTGCAGAAAGGCTACTTGTGCTTCAAGACTGCAGCAATCCTCAAGCTGGTAGCAAAATATGACTATTGGGTCGTCAAGGTTTTCGCCCATACATTTAACAGTCGCCCACTCAATAAAATTGCTAACCTCAAACTCAGATTGGATATTTAGCGCTGATACTCGCAAGCCAAATTCTTCGGTAAACGTAAGCTCTATTGGTCTATAAGGAAATTCATAAATTGGGCGTTTGAGACAAGTATCGGGGCCGTCGAGTGATAGCTGGACTAGAGCCTCGTCGGGATTTTTGGATAATCCAATGTGAGCATCAACCCACGCGATTAGCTCTTCTGAGCTTACAAGCCCAAGCTTCCATAATGACAGAGCGATACTCAAAGTTTCCATACAGAGCCTAACGTTTGGTTAAGGGGCGGGCTTTAGCCCGTCCCAGTGAGCGGAGCGAGCGGCTTGAACCGGGTGTTAGCTTAACGCACGAAGGATATCCGCCAAACTACCAAGCGCCTCGTGGACACGCTTTAGTGTCCCGTCCTTTAAGTAAATAGCTATTACCAGCAACGGCGCGTTAAGGCAGCCGAATGCCAGTATGCCCCAGAAGCCATTGGGAAGCAGGAAGACCGCGGTAATGATAATGACCAACGCAGAGATGGACATGTACACAACTCTAAGCGGGATAAAGCTTCTGCGGTCTGTATCAATACTGCGCATTGTGAACCTTAAGCTAACGTTTGGTTAAGGGGCGGGCTTTAGCCCGTCCCAGTGAGCACAGCGAGCGATTTGAACCAGTTGTTAGAGGTCAGTCGACGGACCACCAAATTTCTAAGCTATAGAGATTGTTGTTGGACCGCTCAACCATCTCAAGCTGCGCCGTCATACCGTACTTGTCGTCTTCGACCACCAGACATGCTGAGTCGAATTGAAGGTCGTTGTGAAGACGTTCGACTAAAGATCGGGCGATTTCCTGAGCATCTTGAGATGGTATTTCTTTGGTGTATTGACCAAGCGAACCTTGGAAGAAGCGACCTAGCTCTTGAATATCTGCTCCGATGAGTTCCAAGCACTGTCGGTCAGCTGTAACCAAAGACTCCCTTAACGATGGAATTGAACAACTATGAGCCAGCTGGTAGCTGAATTTGAATGTGAACTGAAGGCCACCCTCTGTGTAAACAGCACTAGATGCGTTTGCCAACCCTTCAAGAAACCCGAGTGTTCGGTTACTGAGCATATGACCTCTAACGTTTGGTTAAGGGGCGGGCTTTAGCCCGTCCCAGTAAGCGCAGCGAACGGTTTGAACCACTTGTTAGGCATTGGCTTGCACTGCCTGTATTCGAATTCTTTCCAATGTTTCGAATGCGGCTATCAAATGGACTGCCGACTCAGGGTTGTGCAGACTAACGCCTGTTTCCTTAGCTATTAACTCTATTACGGCATCCCGCTCTAGGCCGAGAGCGTTAGCCACATGTAGTGCACACGAGCGAGCATGTGATGCACGGTGCTCGAACGGTTCACTCTCATCTAACACCTTACGTTTATGTGAGTTAAACGACATTTCCTTTGCCTAACTATAATTAGACACCAATTGGTGTATAAGACGCCGAACGGGCTTGGTGTATAAGATTCCGTCCGATTCTCTTCCGAGGCCCTAGTTCCGGCCTATTCAGGAAGGCAGGATGTTTATGCACCAGCTTCGAGAGACCTGAAATCGTACCTAATCCTTTGGTTGCACCGCGTGCGAGGCTGAGCACCCTTTTTACCTTTTGGCGTGTCGATAAAGTGTCGAAATCAATGCCACGTACAGCGGAACAAAGCTGGCACACACATGCGGCAGGCCCAGCAAAGCCGACGATAGCCGATCACTGCGAGCCAGAAAAACGAGTTCGACTCCCACTGCCTTCCGCCAATTCCTGTCTTCCGTGTTCGTATCAGTGGCGCATCGACTCGGCCGGCTCCGAGGTAACGCTGACGCTGAACCAGCAACGCCACATAATTTGTCGAACTTCAAAAATCTGACCGGCGGCCGACGAAAGGTGAGATTGCCCTGGAAGCAGCGGTTGGCCTTTCTGGCTAACCGCAGCTGTCTTTCAAAAGTTCGTCAAAGGTGCAGATCTCGCCGCACTTATCAGGCGCATAGCCGGCCAGCTTGTCGATGTCTGCCAGAAACTCGTCCGATGTCATGGCCTGTAGCAACTGGCGCACGTTGTGCTGGCGTAGCTGCGTTTCGTGGCAGACCAGCAGGTAGTGTTCGGTCGCCAGGCTGATGAACTCCAGCCCGAACTGCGCGGCTGCCGCCTCGACACCGAAGCCGACATCGGCCATGCCCGCTGCGACGTAAGCGGCCACGGCGGTGTGGGTGAATTCTTCCTGGGCACCATTGGCGATCTGGGCTTTATCGATCTGGTGCTCTTCGAGCAGCAGGTTGAACAGGACACGGGTGCCGGAATGCTCGTCGCGATTGATAAAGCGAATCTCAGGACGGGTCAGATCAGCCAGTCCATGCACGTGCTTGCGCGTAGCGGCGCGCAAGATCAAGCCCTGCCGCCGCGTCACGAAGCGAATGACGCGAAGGTCCTGGCCGGCGAGCAGCGCTTGATAAACGGCTAAGACTCGCTTGGCCAGCGGAGGGAACGTGGGGAGATGGAAGCTGGCAAGGTCGCAGTCTCCCCGGTTCAGGGCACTGAGCGCTTCCTGCGGATTGCAATAGCGCAGGTTCAGCTCTCCGGGCAGATCAGCCAGGAGGGCGACCGCGTAACCATGACTCGCATGCAGCCGCAGCACCGGATGAGCGCCCTCAAGCAACTGCTGAAGCTGGTGGTTCAACTCGGAGGCCATGCTGTCGAGCTGAGGCTCCAGCCGCGCGCGCAGGCGTTGTTCCGACCACAGCAACTGTTCTCCCAGCTGCGATAACCGCGTGCCGTGCCCCTTGCGCATCAACACCATGGGCATGCCGAAAAATTGCTCGCCACGGGTAAGCAGATTCCAGGCATGACGGTACGAAATATCCGCCTTTTGAGCCGCCTGGGTCAGCTTGCCGGTGTCATGGATACCTTCGAGCAAGGCAAAGATGATCGGATCCAGCAATTCGCCGTTGCCATTTCTGAATAACCAGGTGGGCGTGATATGCAGCCTTGAGTTAAGCATTTTCGTTCATATTTTTTGGGTCAAATGGGTATGTTAGTTTGCTGTTCACCTGATTAAAGCTTAACCCAATTAAGAATAATTATTCATATATGCTCGAACACAAGCTGTCGGTTGCCTGACCCTGACCGGCACGTTCGACTACCTGATGAGGCAACCAGGTCATGTCCACTACCATCTCGTCAGCTACCGGTGCCTGGACGCCGGCCCTGATCCAGCAAGTGATCGATGACCACAAGTCGATGCCCGGCGCCATGCTCCCTACTCTTCATGCCATTCAGGATCGCTTCGGCCACATTCCGGACAGCGCGGTTCCGCTTATTGCCGACTCCTTGAGCTGCACTCGGGCCGACGTACACGGCATCATCAGCTTCTATCATCACTTTCGCACCCAGCCTGCAGGGCGCAACGTGATCCAGATTTGCCGCGCCGAGGCCTGCCAGGCCGTGGGCAGCCGTCAGCTGGAAGCGCATGTCAAAGCCTCGTTGAAGGTGGATTATCACCAGACCACCCAGGATCGCGAAATTACGCTGGAGCCCGTGTACTGCCTGGGCAACTGCGCCTGCGGTCCCGCCGTGCAGATCAACAACGACGTCCATGGGCGCGTAACGCCAGAGCGTTTCGATGAACTGGCCGATGAGCTGAAGACTGTTGCGGTGGAGGTGAAGTGGTGACTATTACCGTTTATGTACCTTGTGATACCACGGCTCGTTCGCTGGGTGCCGACAAGGTTGCTCAGCGTATCGAGCGCGCCGCTGCAGCCCGCTCGCAAGAGCTGCGCGTTGTGCGTAACGGCTCACGCGGCCTGTTCTGGCTGGAGCCACTGGTTGAAATCGATACGCCAGATGGTCGGGTCGCCTACGGGCCGGTAACCCCCGAGGCGGTAGAAAGCCTCATCGAGGCCGGTTTGTTTGAAGGCCGGCACGACCATGCCCTGGCGCTCGGGCTTACCGAGGAGATCGAGTACCTCAAGCGTCAGCAGCGGCTGACCTTTTCGCGCATCGGTATCACGGACCCGCTATCGATCGACGATTACACGGCACTGCGTGGATTCAATGGCCTCAAGGCAGCGCTCTCCCGTGACGGCCAATCCATCGTCGACGAAGTCAAAACGTCCGGCCTGCGTGGCCGTGGCGGCGCCGCCTTTCCGACCGGCATCAAGTGGCAGACAGTGCTCAACGAGCCCGAGGGTCAGAAGTACATCGTCTGCAACGCAGACGAAGGGGACTCGGGGACCTTCGCCGACCGCCTGGTGATGGAATGCGACCCTTACATGCTGATCGAAGGCATGACCATCGCCGGTCTCGCGGTCGGCGCCGACCGCGGTTACATTTACCTGCGTTCGGAATATCCGCTGGCCAAGGCGATTCTTGACGAGGCCATACGCCGTGCAGTCACAGCCGGCTACCTGGGCGATGATCTGCTGGGCTCCGGCAAGGGGTTCAACCTGGAAGTCCGCCTCGGCGCCGGTGCCTACATTTGCGGCGAAGAAACCTCGCTGCTCGAAAGCCTCGAAGGTCGCCGCGGCCTGGTGCGTGCCAAGCCACCGCTGCCGGCCATCGTTGGGCTGTTCGGTCGCCCGACCGTGGTCAACAACGTACTGTCCTTCGCCGCTGTGCCGTACATCATGGATCAGGGCGGCCAGGCCTACGCCGATTACGGCATGGGTCGCTCCCGTGGCACGCTGGCCGTGCAGCTAGCGGGCAACGTGAAGCGCGGTGGGCTGATCGAACTGGCATTCGGTATCAGCTTGAAAACGCTGATGGAAGATTTCGGCGGCGGCACGCGCAGTGGCCGTCCGCTCAAAGCCGTTCAGGTGGGCGGCCCTCTTGGGGCCTACCTGCCGGAAAGCCAATGGGACAACCCGCTCGACTACGAAGCCTTTGCCGCATTCGGTGGAGTGGTCGGGCATGGCGGCGTCGTGATGTTCGATGACACCGTCGACATGGGCGAGCAGGCCCGTTTCGCCATGGAGTTCTGCACTGTCGAATCCTGTGGTAAATGCACGCCGTGCCGGATCGGCGCCGTTCGCGGCGTTGAAGTCATCGACCGGATCCGTGCTGGTGAAAATGCCGAGATGAACCTCGAACTGCTGTCGGATCTGTGCGAGACCATGGTCGATGGTTCGCTCTGCGCCATGGGCGGCATGACGCCGTTCCCGGTGCAGAGCGTGATGAAGCATTTCCCTGATGATCTGACACCTCGACACGCCCTGGTGGCGGGAGGCATAGCATGCTGAACCATTTCGATCCCAAGCAATATCTGAAAGGCCAGGTCAACAGCTTCGACCCGGCCCTGTTCGACCGTGACCTGGGCACTCCGGCACGGACGTCCGAGACGACCATTAGCCTGGTAATCGACGGCATTCAGATCAGCGTGCCAGAAGGCACCTCGGTCATGCGCGCTGCCGCCCTGGCAGGCATCACGGTGCCCAAGCTGTGCGCGACCGACAACCTGGAAGCCTTCGGCTCCTGCCGGATCTGCGCGGTAGAAATCGAAGGGCGCCGCGGCTATCCCGCTTCGTGCACCACGCCGGTCAGCGAAGGCATGTCGGTCACCACGCAGAACGGCAAGCTGGCCAAGCTGCGTCGCAACATCATGGAGCTGTACATCTCCGACCACCCGCTGGACTGCCTGACCTGCCCAGCCAACGGCGATTGCGAGCTGCAGGACATGGCAGGCGCCGTCGGCCTGCGCGAAGTGCGCTACGGGTTCGAAGGTGCCAACCATCTGCATGCCGAGATCGACAACTCCAACCCCTATTTCAGCTTCGATCCGAGCAAGTGCATCGTCTGCTCGCGTTGTGTGCGTGCCTGCGCTGAAGTTCAGGGCACCTTTGCCCTGACCATCGACGGCAGGGGCTTCGACTCGACCGTATCGGCCAGCCAGAATCAGCCGTTCATGGAGTCGGAGTGCGTATCCTGCGGGGCATGCGTGCAGGCGTGCCCGACCGCGACCCTGATGGAAAAGAGCGTCATCGAAGAAGGCGTGCCCGAGCACAGCGTAGTCACCACTTGTGCCTACTGTGGCGTGGGCTGCTCGTTCGAAGCGCAGATGAAAGGCGACAAGCTGATCCGCATGGTGCCTTACAAGGGTGGCGACGCGAACCACGGCCATTCATGCGTCAAGGGACGCTTCGCCTTTGGTTACGCGACCCACAAGGACCGCATCCGCGAGCCGATGATTCGTGATTCGATCGATCAGCCGTGGCGTGCCGTTTCCTGGGACGAGGCGCTGACCTTCGCTGCGCGGCGTCTGCGTGAAACCCAGGCGACCTACGGCCGGGACAGCGTCGGCGGCATCACGTCCTCGCGCTGCACCAACGAAGAAACCTATCTGGTTCAGAAACTGATTCGCGCCGCATTCGGCAACAACAACACCGACACCTGCGCCCGTGTCTGCCACTCGCCGACAGGCTATGGCCTCAAGGCTACCCTGGGCGAATCCGCTGGCACCCAGACCTTCGACTCGGTAATGAAGTCCGACGTCATTCTGGTTATTGGCGCGAACCCAACGGACGCGCACCCGGTCTTTGCCTCGCAAATGAAGCGCCGCCTGCGCCAGGGCGCCACCCTGATCGTCGCCGATCCACGGCGTATCGACCTGCTCAAAACGCCGCACGCGGAAAAGGGTCTGCACCTGTCGCTCAAGCCGGGCACCAACGTCGCGCTGGTCAACGCACTGGC
This sequence comes from Stutzerimonas tianxiuensis, assembly GCF_053470365.1. Taxonomy (NCBI): domain Bacteria; kingdom Pseudomonadati; phylum Pseudomonadota; class Gammaproteobacteria; order Pseudomonadales; family Pseudomonadaceae; genus Stutzerimonas; species Stutzerimonas tianxiuensis. Next base: position 39,184 of record NZ_JBPVWS010000012.1, read on the forward strand.
ACATGTAGTCGTCACCGAAGGGCTGGAAGACAAGGCATTCATCGAAAGCCGTTGTGAAACCAACGCCTACCAGAAATGGCGCGACTTCATCAGTGAGGCCCGCCATGCGCCGGAAGTCTCCGAAGCGGAAACCGGCGTGCCGGCCGGACTGGTCCGCCAGGCAGCCCGCACCTACGCGATGGCCGGCAATGGGGCCATTTACTATGGCCTGGGCGTGACCGAGCACAGCCAGGGCTCCACCACCGTCATGAGCATCGCCAACCTGGCGATGGCGACCGGCAACATCGGCCGTGAAGGCGTGGGTGTGAACCCCTTGCGCGGTCAGAACAACGTGCAGGGTTCCTGCGACATGGGTTCTTTCCCCCATGAGCTGCCGGGCTACCAGCACGTTGCCGATCCGGAAGTGCGTCAACGCTTCGAGAGCGCCTGGAACACCACGCTCGATGACGAGCCGGGCCTGCGTATTCCCAACATGTTCGATGCCGCCGTGGCAGGCACCTTCAAGGCGCTCTATGTGCAGGGCGAGGACATCGCTCAGTCCGACCCGAACACCCAGCACGTCGAGGCGGCGCTGTCGGCGCTGGATTGCCTGATCGTTCAGGACATTTTCCTCAACGAAACCGCCAAGTACGCCCACGTGCTGCTGCCCGGTGCGACCTTCCTCGAGAAGAACGGGACCTTCACCAACGCGGAACGACGCATCAACCGGGTACGTCGCGTTATGCCGCCGGTTGCCGGCATGGAGGACTGGGAAGTCACCCAAGCACTTTCCAATGCGCTGGGATACCCCATGAACTATAGCCATCCGTCCGAGATCATGGACGAGATCGCGCAGCTGGCACCGACCTTTACCGGCGTCAACTACAGCAAACTCGAAGTGCTGGGCAGCATCCAGTGGCCGTGCAACGACGACTACCCGATGGGCACGCCGACCATGCATGGCGTGGACTTCCCGATCGGCAAGGGCAACTTCGCCATTACCGAGTACGTGGCCACCGAAGAGCGCGTCAACCGTCGCTACCCGCTGTTGCTCACCACCGGGCGCATCCTGAGTCAGTACAACGTGGGCGCTCAGACCCGTCGGACCGCCAACAGCGCCTGGCACGATGAAGATGTGCTGGAAATCCACCCGAACGACGCCGAGGACCGCGGCCTGAAAGATGGCGACTGGCTGGGTATTCGCAGCCGGGTCGGGCATACGGTGCTGCGTTGCCTGGTCAGCGATCGCATGGCTCCGGGCGTGGTGTACACCACCTTCCACCACCCAGGCAGCGGCGCGAACGTCATCACCACCGATAACTCGGACTGGGCGACCAACTGCCCCGAGTACAAGGTGACGGCCGTTCAGGTCGAGAAGGTAACGCAGCCCTCAGACTGGCAGCAGCGCTTCCAGGACTTCGATCAGAAACAGCTGCGTTACCTGGAAAATGCCGAGACTGCGGAAGTGGCACTCAAATGAGTGCCCGCTTCATGGGCGATGGCACCGGACAGGAGGATGCCTCGAATGAATGAAATGGATACGCTGATCAAGATGTTGAATCAGATCACCGTGAATAACCGGCATCATCAGGACGATGCGGCGGCGGCCGAACAGATCGCGCTGCACCTGAAGAAATTCTGGGCGCGTCGGATGAAGGAACAGATCATCGACTACGCCGAGAACGACGGCAGCGCCCTGGAGCCGATTGCTCGCCTGGCCGTGCTACGACTCAAACGGATGTCGGACGAGGTCCGAGACTGGGCCGAGACGTCCGATGCGGGATAGCAGGTTGTAGATCAGTTTTTTTTGGCCACCTACAGGTGGCCTTTTTTTGTCTGGACGTCCAGCGTCAAGCATGGGGCATAGTAAGAGAGAGGACGCGGAGCAAGGCGCCTGAGCGTCTGTTCGTGCCGGCACGACAGATCCAACACCCATCACCTGCAGCCCATACCTGGCTGCAACCCGGCACATGTGGGAGGGCGCCCCGCTTCAACGCGTCAGTATTTCAATGGCTGTCAGGAGAAAGCGGCCTGCTCCGGCCCCTTCAACGCCAACTGCTTTGGCCAGTCTCGGTGGTTGAACACCTGACCCTCTGCGCGTATCCGCGCAAGCTCACGCAGGTCGAGGGTCGCAAACACCCAGTTCGCCTCATCATCCGCGCCTTCGACCAGGATGCCGTTATCCGGAAAACCATAATCCACCGGCGTATACACGCTGGCGCGGCCCGTATTGACATCAACCGCTTCGGACCAGGGCGCAAGGCCGGTGGTAGGCGACTGGACCACATAACACTGGTTTTCCAGCGCCCGCGCCTGGCAACCGATACGTACCCGATGAAAACCGGCCTGCGTATCGGTGCAGCTCGGAACCAGCAGCAGCTCGGCACCGGCCGTAATCTGCTGACGGGCAATCATCGGGAATTCCGAGTCATAGCAGATCAGGATGCCGATACGGCCGAGTTCGGTATCAATGACGCCAATACGTTCACCAGCACGAATGCCCCATTGCTCGTTCTCGAAACGAGTCATGATGAGCTTGTCCTGATGACCCAGGATCCCTTCTGGCCCGAACAGCGTCGCCCGGTTCACGACATGGCCGGCCTGCAATTCTGTTGGAAAGGAACTGGCCAGGATCAGGACATCGTGACGGCGGGCCAGCGCCTGATGCAGGTCGCGCCACATCGGCAGCAAGGTCTGCATCGCCTGGAGCTGCTGCTGCAAATCGCTGTACACCGCTTGGCCGAAGAGCGAAGCCAGTTCCATGCTGCCGTATTCAGGAAATACCAGCAGCTTGGCGTCTTGCTGTACGGCACTGGCGACCCAGCGTTCCAGCTTGGCCGCGAAGTCATCCCAATGAGAGAAAAAGCCGATGTCGTATTGGGCTGTCGCCAGGGTAAACACGCTCATGGCAAGGGCTTCATCCAGAAGGTCATGGGTTTGAGCGACTCGTGTGAATCGCCGAGGTCTTTCCAGCTGAACTGCGTGGCCAGCTCCGGGTGCCTTTCGTACCCACGGTGCTGCCAGAACTCATCCAGTGGCTGATAACCGGCAGGCCGAGCTGGGTGCGTAACAGGCCGCTCCACCGCACAGAAGCATGAATGCTTCATGCCGCCAGTCTCGCGCGCATGGTCTTCACGGTGTTCGAAGAACGCCACACCGGCACCCTGCCCTCGGTAGTCGGGCAGCAATACGGATTCGCCACAATAGAAGATCGTCTCAACGGCATAATCCGCCTCGCGGAAAGGCTGCTGGACCTCCTCCGTTTCATGAATCAGCGGCAGCCCCGAAGAAGCGCCCACCACCCGGTCGCCATCGAACGCCAGCACGATCACGCTGTGCGGCGCCTCGACATAGGTTTGCAGATAGCGCGCCTCGTATTCCGGATCGCCGTCGTACAGGTACGGAAAGTCTCGGAATACACGCATGCGCAACCGGGCCAGTTCAGGAATGTACCGATGAAGCGTGGCGCCGGATAAGCGCTGGAAGGTCAGCCGGGCCATCACGCGGACACTTGAGCAACCCAGTCTTCAAGGTTGTAGTAGTTGGTCACTCGCGCCACCTGCCCATCCCGAATGGCGAAGAATGCCCCCGCCGGGAGCCGGTAAGTCTGGCCGTTCGCTTCCGGTAGCCCTTCATCGGTCGCCAGGTATTCGCCCAGTACGGTGAACTCGACGGCCGCCCGGTCACCCGCTTCGTTCGTGGTGATCGAAAGATCCACAATTTTCTCCCGGTAGTTGCGGTTCATGCGCTGCATGAACTGTTCAAAGGCCGGTTTACCCATCTCTCGCCCGCTCTGATTGATGTCATGGATCACGTCATCGGTGAGAAGCGACAGGAAGGTGACCATGTCACCCGCATTGAAGGCGTCGTAGTAGCGTTGCAACAGCTGAGCGGTGGCCTGGTGCATCGAAAAATCTCCTGAAGGGGCGGAAATTTCGATAGTAGACAGTCTCGCCAAGGTGACGAAAGCGCGACACAAGGTGACTGGCAGAATCAAGCATGAGGCGGTCGCACCTGGAAAATATCGACGGTCGTGACCAGCCTTGCCGTCCGATTTGGCGCTCTGGATCGGTAGTGCGTCGATTCAAGGCTGATGCCGTCTCAGCCATTCGCCAGCAACCTGTCCCATGGTCTTGGATATTCCATCTTTCACCCAGGCCATGAAGTCCTGATCAAACCTGAAGCCGGGCCCGCACGCCTCGATCATGAATCTTCGTACGTTCTGCGTGTTTCGATAGGTGTCGGTTACCGGTGTTTCATCAGTTATCCGGTCCTTATGCCAATCAAATTTCATCGCGGTCACCTTCGTATGCCAGACGGGGTGCGAGGAGGTAAGCGGCAAGAGCGACGCAGAGCTTTCGCTTCAGGCACAACGGCCCAGGGCTATGCCTGCAAAGATCCCGCGTCGCGATTCTGATGAATAGCCTTTCTCCCATGGTTACATAGCAAAAAACAATCGAACGGACGGCTGCAGGTCTCGCTCCTTCGTCTACCTTATTCGGAATGCTTGGAAGAGGAGGATGCGCATGTTGACCACATTGCTGCCAGCCCTTCGAGACTTGGAATTGCCTTTGCGCCTCAGGCTATGGGACGGCAAGGAAATCGACATGGGGCCCGCGCCCAGTGTGACGCTGGAGATTCGCGACCCAGGGCTGATACCTCGCTTGGCTCATCCCAGCCTGGCGCTGTTAGGCGGCGCTTATGTCGAGGGAAAGCTCGATCTGCACGGGCCGCTTGAAGAGGTGATCCGCATCGGTGACGAGATCAGTCGGGCATTGGACGACGCACATCCGCAGCTGCCGGTGCGTGAAGCCCATGACAAGGCCACTGACGCCGAAGCGATTTCCTATCACTACGACCTGTCCAACGCCTTCTATCAGCTCTGGCTCGACCGCGACATGGTCTACTCCTGCGGCTATTTCGAGACGGGCTGCGAAGACCTCGATCAGGCGCAGCAGGCCAAGCTCCGGCACCTGTGTCGCAAGTTGCGCCTGCAGCCCGGCGATCGGCTGCTGGATGTAGGCTGTGGCTGGGGTGGTCTGGCGCGGTTTGCGGCGCGGGAATACGGAGCGCAGGTGTTTGGCATTACGCTCAGCGCCGAACAGCTAAGGCTCGGGCGCGAGCGCGTGGCGGCCGAGGGGCTGGAGGGCCGCGTCCAGCTTGAGCTGTTGGATTACCGCGATCTGCCCACGGACGGACAGTTCGACAAGGTGGTCAGCGTCGGCATGTTCGAACATGTCGGCCACGCGAACCTGCCGTTGTATTGCCAGCAGCTGGCCGCGGTGGTGCGCCCGGGCGGTCTGGTCCTCAACCATGGCATCACTTCGCGGCATACCGATGGCCGGCCGGTCGCCCATGGCGCGGGCGAATTCATCGACCGCTACGTCTTTCCTCACGGCGAGTTGCCGCATCTGGTAGAGATAGGTGCCTGCATCAGCGAGTCGGGACTGGAGATCGTCGATGTGGAAAGCCTGCGCCTGCACTATGCGCGCACGCTGCAGCTGTGGAGCGAGCGCCTGGAGTCGCGGTTGGAGGAAGCGCAGCAGCTAATCCCCGAGCGGGCGTTGCGCATCTGGCGGGTGTACCTGGCAGGCTGCGCCTATGGCTTCCGCCGCAACTGGATCAACCTGCACCAGATCCTCGCCAGCAAGCCGCTGCCCGACGGTTCCCACGAGCTGCCCTGGACACGCGCGGATCTCTATCAGTAGCACGGCAGCCTGGCACCGATGCGCCAGGCTGACACCGACTCAGCGCAACAGCAGGAGCGGCGTGGTGGTCGAGCGAATCATGCTAGTGGTGGTGCTGCCAACGAGGAACTGACGAATCCGCGAGTGCCCGTAAGCGCCCATCACCAGCAGGCCGATACCGTGCTCGGCCTGGTAGGCATGCAGGGTGGGTTCGACTTCGCCGCCACGAATCGCGATCTGTACCTCGAAGCCTGCTGCCGACAGGGCATCACGGGCCGCATCGAGCAGCGCGCGGTTGTCACCGGTGTCCTCGCCGACCATCACCAGATGGATCGGTATGCCTTTGAACAGCGGGCTGGAGGCCAGCATTTCCACACCTTTGCGGGAAGTGGCGCTGCCATCAAACGCGAGCATGACGCTTGTCGGCACGGCAAAGCTGGCCGGGGTGACCAGGATCGGCCGGTGCAGCGTGCGAATCACGCTTTCCAACTGGCTGCCAATCAGCTGCAGGTCGGTGCCGCTGTCCTCGCCCTGCTTGCCGATCACCAGCAGCCGGGTGTCGGATTCCAGCTCGCGCAGGCTTTCCACCAGATCGCCGTGCCGTTGCCGCACCTCCGGCTGCACCACCCCGGCAGTCAGGACGCGCTGCTTCGCTGAGTCGAGCATCATCCGGCCTTCTTCGAGCGCCAGCTTGCTGCGCTTTTCGTCCAGTGCGGCGAGCTCTTCGAGCAGGTATTCGCGGCTACCGAGACCGATGATGCCGCTGAGGTTGCCGGCGGCCGGGTACTGCTGCTGGTCGAGGACATGCAACAGAGTCAGCGGTGCATCCAGCTGCAGACTGGCCCAGGCGGCGCAATCACAGACGGCCGCAGCCTGAGGGGAACCGTCGATGCAGGCCAATACGTTGTTCATTGTTGTGCTCCTGGTCAGTGGCTCATCAGATCGTCGATGGCTTCGGGTTTGTCGTGCACCCCGAAACGGTCGACGATGGTTGCGCTGGCTTGGTTCAACCCCAGCACTTCGACCTCGGTGCCTTCACGGCGAAGCTTGACGACGACCTTGTCGAGCGCCGCAACGGCGGTGATGTCCCAGAAATGAGCATGGGTCAGGTCGATGATGACGCTCGAGAGCGCTTCCTTGAAGTCGAAAGCGGACGTGAATTTGTCGGACGAGCTGAAGAACACCTGGCCGACCACACGGTAGGTGCGGCGGTTGCCTTCGGCGTCCAGCTCCGAACCGATATGCAGGTAATGGCCGACCTTGTTGGCAAAAAACAGCGCCGCCAGCAGCACACCGGCCAGCACGCCGAACGCCAGGTTGTGGGTAAAGACCACCACCACTACGGTGACCACCATGACGATGTTGGTCGACAGCGGATAGCGCTTGAGATTACGCAGCGAATCCCAGCTGAAGGTGCCGATGGAAACCATGATCATCACCGCGACCAGCGCGGCCATGGGGATCTGGCCGACCCAGTCACTGAGAAACACCACCATCAGCAAGAGCACGACACCGGCAATCAGCGTCGACAACCGCGTGCGGCCGCCGGATTTCACGTTGATCACCGATTGGCCGATCATCGCGCAACCGGCCATGCCGCCGAACATGCCGGACACGATGTTGGCGACACCCTGGCCCTTGCACTCGCGGTTCTTGTCGCTGCCGGTATCGGTCAGGTCATCGACGATGGTCGCCGTCATCAGCGACTCCAGCAGACCGACCACAGCCAGGGCCGCGGAGTAAGGGAAGATGATTGCCAGCGTCTCGAAATTCAGCGGCACTTGCGGCCAGAGGAAGATCGGCAGGGTGTCAGGCAGCTCGCCCATGTCGGCGACAGTGCGGATATCCAGCCCCAGGTACATGGCGACGGCGGTCAGAGACAGGATGCAGACCAGCGGCGACGGAATGACCCGGCCAATCTTCGGCACATAGGGGAATAGGTAGATGATGCCCAGCCCCGCCGCGGTCATGGCATAGACGTGCCAGGTGACACCTGTCAGTTCCGGAAGCTGGGCCATAAAGATCAGTATCGCCAGGGCGTTGACGAAGCCAGTGACCACCGAGCGCGAAACGAAGCGCATCAGCGAACCGAGACGCAGGTAACCGGCGCCGATCTGCAACAGGCCGCAAAGCAGCGTCGCCGCCAGCAGGTATTGCAGGCCGTGCTCGCGCACCAGCGTCACCATCAGCAGCGCCATGGCACCGGTGGCGGCGGAAATCATCCCCGGTCGGCCTCCGACGAAGGCGATCACCACGGCAATACAGAAGGAGGCGTAGAGGCCGACACGCGGGTCGACCCCGGCGATGATGGAGAAGGCAATCGCCTCTGGAATCAGCGCCAGGGCAACGACGAGGCCGGCGAGCACGTCGCCGCGGATATTGCAGAACCAGTTTTGTTTGAGCGAATGAAGCATGGTGAATTCCGGAGCAAAGGCATCACCGGCAGACCGGAGGCGGCACGCGGTTGATACAAGGCTAGTTTCTGGATTTGAACAGGGTGCAATTGCGTGCATGAATGCGACGCGCAGGCTACCGACCGCCTGTATGGCAAGGTGGTCGCGCTGGGGTGACGACAGGCGCTAAGGCGGAGTGGGCAGCCGGATCATGCGAAGAGACAGACTCGATTTAGGGCTCAGATCGCTCGAAGCCGCTTGAAACAGGCCGCGGATGATAGCGCAGCAAGCCCCCTGGCGCGACCCAAAGGGGCAGCCCAGGCGCCGCCGGCTGTCATGCCAGAGGCGGCCGAGACGCCGGTTTGTGCTCGCCCAGACAGGCGTCAGGCCTACCGCCAGAAGTCGTCGAGATTGTTGAAGCCCCACTGCGCCGGATCCTCGCGCCCGACGATGCGGTCGTTGGCGTTGCGACGCGAAAGGTCCAGGTCCAGCTGCTGAATCGGCGTTTTGGCTTTGGCTGAAAAGAACACCCGGACCAGCGGTTCGGTGAGCTTTTCCGGGTGCTGATCGATCACCACGCCGAGCCGGCCAGACTCCAGACGCACCAGGGAACCGAGCGGATAGATACCCACCGAGCGCACGAAGGCATGAAATATCTGGGTATCGAAGTGGCCGGTCCACTGCGCCATGCGGGCCAGCGATTCAGCCGGATTCCAGGCTTTCTTGTAGGGACGGTTGGAGGTGATGGCGTCATACACATCGCACACCGCGCCCATTCGCGCGAACAGGCTGATGTTCTCGCCGGCCAGCCGGAACGGGTAGCCGCTGCCATCGAACTTCTCGTGATGATGCAGGCAGACGTCCAGCGCCGAGGCCGGCAGCGACCCCGCCGCGAGCAGCAGCGCATGCCCCCGCTCGGGATGGCTGCGCATGACGGCGAACTCGGCATCGGTCAGCGCGCCTGGTTTGTTGAGTACCTCTGTCGGCATGACCATCTTGCCGACATCGTGCAGCAGCCCGGCCAGCCCGGCCTCGCTCACGGCGTTCTCGTCGAGGCCCAGCTGCCGGGCCAGGGACACCATCAAGGCACAAACGGCGACCGAGTGCAGGTAGGTGTACTCGTCCTTGTGCTTGAGCCGCGCCAGGCCGATCAGTGCGGAGCTGTTGCGCGCCAACGAGTCGCTGATATCCGCGACCAGCGGCAGACAACTCTCGACACTGATGGCATTGCCCAGTCGCGCCTCGTTGAACAGCTCAGTGATCGCCTTCTTTGAGCGACTGAGCACGCGAGCGGCACGCTGCAGTTCGTCGCGCGCACTGCACCGCGCAACAGCTGGAGCGCGCGGGTCCTCAGGCGGAGGAACCGAAGCCGGCGTTGACAGCACAACCGCCTGGTCGGCCACGTCGACGCCCTTGCTGATGTTGATCCAGACGCCCGTCAGCCCGCTCTGGCGCAGGCGCTGAAGGTCTTCAGGGTCATCGATGATGAACTTGTTTTTCCAGAACGGATGCGCCAGCCAGCTGCCTTCGATGGCATGGAGATACATGCCTAAACGCACCGCATCAGTAGGAATTTTCTTCAGCATGGGCGCCTCGAGACGACAAGGGTTGGTCGAGCTGATCTCGTTGTAACCTGGCGTCCCTGCTGGCCGGCCCATTGTTTCGGGCGGCAATGGCGCTAAAGTGCCACCATCCAGCCGTACTTGTACATTAGTCGAAAGATGTACACGTCTTGGAATCCGACGCGCGGCCTGCTTTACCATGCGATTCCGCTATCGCGAGCCGATCATGATTGCCCTGTCCAGCCGCTACCGCGTCGCCCTCATCATCTCGCTGATTCTGGCCGGCCTGCTGCTGAGCATGTACTGGGCTGGGCGCATCGCCGAGCAACGCGCCTGGACCGAGCGCAGCCAGGAGGCCGCCGGCCAGCTCGAACTCTACGCCCAGGCGATCCATACCCAGGTGCAGCGCTTCCGTTCGGTTCCGGCGCTGCTGGCGCTCGACAGCGATATCCAGACATTGCTGAACAACCCCGGCGATCAGGCCCTGCGCGAACAGCTCAACCACCGATTGGAAGAGCAGAACCAGGCTGCCGGCTCCTCGGTGCTCTACCTGCTCGACCGCCATGGCGAAACCCTGGCAGCCAGCAACTGGCGCGACTGGAGCAGTTTCGTCGGCAACAACTACGCCTTCCGGCCCTATTTCATCGATGCGGTAGCGAACGACTCGGGTCGTTACTTCGCGGTCGGCGTGACCACCGGCATCCCCGGGTATTTCCTCTCCAGCTCGGTCAAAAATGCCGCGGGCGAGGTGATCGGCGTGCTGGTGGTGAAGCTCGAACTCGAAGACATGCAGCGTGAATGGGTCGGGCAGTCCGGCATCCTGCTGATCTCCGACTCACTGGACATCGTCATCCTGACCAACCGCCCAGCCTGGCGCTTCCGCTACCTGCGCCCGCTGAGCGAGGCGGTACGCGACCGCCTCGTCGCGGTCCGCCGCTACGCCGAACAGAATCTGCAGCCGTTGACGAGCCAGAACCTGCAGCAGATCGACGAGAACAGCGAGCGGCGCCTGGTCGACGGGCCCGATGGCCGCCGCGACTACCTCTGGCAACGTCTGGAACTGCCCGAGGAAGACTGGACCCTGCACCTGCTGCAGGAGCCGCAGCTGGTAGCCGCCAACGTCCGCAGCTACCGCCTGGCCGCGGCCGGCGTCTGGATGACGCTCGCGTTCCTGCTGCTGTACCTGGCCCAACGGCGCAAGACCCGCCGCGTGGAACGCCGCAGCCGCAACGAGCTGGAGCGTCTGGTAGAAGAGCGCACCCGCGAGCTGAACACCGCGCAGGATGAACTGGTGCATGCCGCGCGCATGGCCGCGCTGGGGCAGATGTCCGCCGCCCTCGCCCACGAGATCAACCAGCCCCTGACCGCCCTGCGCATGCAGCTGGCCAGTCAGCGGTTGTTGCTCGACAGCGGCCGCACCGACGCCGTGCGCGAAGGCATCGGCCAGGTTGAAGGCCTCCTCGAGCGCATGGCGGCGCTGACCAGTCACCTGAAAACCTTCGCTCGCAAGAGCCCCGCCGGGCTGCGCCAGCGTTTGAGCCTGGCCGAGGTCTTGGACCAGGCGCTGCAGCTGCTCGCCCCGCGCATTCGCAGCGAAGGGGTTGCGGTGATGTGTCAGATGCCGCACCAGGCCTGGGTCAGTGGCGATGCGATTCGCCTGGAGCAGGTGCTGATCAACCTGCTGACCAACGCCCTGGACGCCATGTGGAACGCCGAGACCAAAGCGCTGCGCATCCTCTGCCAGCCAGAAGGCGACGGCTGGACGCTGAGCGTTGCCGACAGCGGTGGCGGCATCGCCGAGGAACATCTGGATCAGGTGTTCGAGCCCTTTTTCACCACCAAGCCGGTTGGCCAGGGGCTCGGCCTCGGGCTTGCCGTTTCCTACGGCATCGTGCGCGACCTTGGCGGCAGCCTCAGCGTGCACAACGATGCGCAGGGCGCGGTGTTCGAACTGCATATGCCAGCGGCCGAATCGCCCGGCGCCGAGTAGACTGGCCACTCGCAGGAGGAGTGACAGATGAGCGGTCAGGTGATTTTCATCGATGACGAAGCGGCAATCCGCCAGGCGGTGCAGCAGTGGCTGGAGCTGTCCGGCTTCAGCGTGCAAACCTGCGCCCGTGCCCACGAAGCGCTGGCTATCGTCGACCGGGGCTTTCCCGGCGTGCTGATCAGCGACGTGCGGATGCCGGACCTTGACGGCCTCGGCCTGCTGGAAAAGCTGGTGACGCTGGACCCGGAGCTACCAGTGATCATGGTGACCGGCCATGGCGATGTGCCGATGGCGGTGCAGGCGCTACGCCAGGGCGCCTACGATTTCATCGAGAAACCCTTCACCCCGGAACGCCTGCTCGACAGCGTGCGCCGCGCCCAGGACAAGCGCCGGCTGGTCTGCGAAAACCGTCAGCTGCGCGAGCAGTTCACCCGCAAAGGCCGCATCGAATCGATGCTGCTGGGCGTCTCGCGGACAATGGAGAACCTTCGCCGTCAGGTACTGGAACTGGCCGGCACCGACGTCAACGTCTTGATTCGCGGCGACACCGGCAGCGGCAAGGAGCAGGTCGCGCGCTGCCTGCATGATTTCAGCCCGCGGGCACGCAACCCTTTCGTTGCTCTCAATTGTGCGGCGATTCCGGAAACCATCTTCGAAAGCGAGCTGTTCGGCCATGAGAGCGGCGCGTTCACCGGCGCCCAGGGCAAACGCATCGGCCGCATCGAACATGCCCACGGTGGCACCCTGTTTCTCGACGAGATCGAGAGCATGCCGCTGGCTCAGCAGGTCAAACTGCTGCGCGTGTTGCAGGAAAAGACCCTGGAGCGGCTGGGCTCGAACCGCAGTATCGAGGTCGACCTGCGGGTGATCAGCGCCGCCAAACCGGATTTGCTGGAAGAGGTACGCGGCGGGCGCTTCCGTGAGGACCTGCTGTACCGCCTGAACGTCGCCGAATTGCACATTCCGCCGCTGCGAGACCGACGCGAGGATATCCCGCTGTTGTTCGATCACTTCGCCACCCAGGCCGCGCAACGCCACGGCCGAGATCCGCTGCCGGCCAGCCCGGCCGAGCTGGCGCAGCTGCTCAGCCACGACTGGCCGGGAAACGTCCGCGAACTGATCAACGCCGCCGAACGCCATGCCCTGGGCCTGACCCCGCCTGCACCCGCCACGGCCCCAACCGCCGTCGCCGGCACCTCACTGGCCGACCAGATGGAAGCCTTCGAAGCCCAGTGCCTGCACAGCGCCCTGCAACAGCACAAAGGCAACATCAGCGAAGTCATGGCGCAACTGCAACTGCCCCGCCGCACCCTCAACGAAAAGATGCAACGCCACGGGCTGAGCCGCAGCGACTACCTGCCGGCGGATAGCCACGACAGCTGATCCCGCACCCGGGACCCTGCTTAGCGAATGTGGTGGGAGTGTCGATACAGGGCGATTGATCGTGGCGATAACCGCGGACTCATGAAGATCCCTAGCGCTGCTTCGGGAGCGTCATCCTTGTAGGAGCGAGCTTGCTCACGATCGCTTTCAAGCCTTGCGCTGCGCGGCATCCAGCTCATCCAGGCGCTGCTGCAGGAAGCGCTTTTCCGGCTCCAGCTGAGCCAGGCCCAACGCGGTTCGGTAGGCCTCGCGGGCTTCGTCCAGGCGGCCCAGTCGACGGCAGAAGTCAGCGCGGGCGGAGTGCAGCAGGTGGTAATCGCGCAGTTCGCCGCGGGCCAGTAATGCGTCGATGGTAGCCAGCCCGACCTCGGCGCCATCACGCATCGCCAGGGCTACCGCGCGGTTGAGTTCGATGACCGGCGATGGGCTGATGCGCAGCAACAGGTCGTAAAGCCCGACGATTTGCGCCCAATCAGTCTGCGCAGCACTGTGCGCCTCGGCATGCACGGCAACGATGGCGGCCTGCACGGTGTAAGGGCCGAAGCGCCTGGAGGCGAGCGCCCGCTCTACCAGCGCGGCGCCTTCAACAATCTGCGCCTGATTCCAGCGGCTGCGGTCCTGCTCGTCGAGGCGCACCAGCTCGCCCGCCTCATCGGTACGCGCGGCGCGGCGGGAGTCATGCAGCAGCATCAGGGCCAGCAACCCCATCAGCTCAGGATCGGGCAACAGCTCAAGCAGCAGACGCCCGAGACGGATAGCCTCGGCGCAGAGGTCGGCACGGGTCAGCTCGCTGCCGCCGGAGGCGGAATAGCCTTCATTGAAAACCAGGTAGATCACCCGCTTCACGTTATCCAGCCGAGCCGGCAGCTCTTCGTGTGTGGGTACTCGGTAGGGAATGCCCGTGTCGCGAATCTTCTGCTTGGCGCGGACGATGCGTTGGGCAATGGTGCTGGGTGAGGCGAGAAAGGCTCGGGCAATCTCTTCGGTCTTGAGATCGCAGACTTCGCGCAGCGTCAGCGCCACCTGCGCATCGGCCGGTAACGCCGGGTGGCAGCAGGTGAAGATCAGCCGCAGGCGGTCGTCTTCGAGGTCTTCACGCTCCCATTCGAGCTCGTTGTGGCTGTCCAGCTGATCGGCCAGCAGGCTCAGCGATGCATCGAAACGTGCCCGCCGGCGCAGCCCGTCGATGGCCTTGAAGCGACCAGCCGAGACCAGCCAGGCACGAGGATTGGAAGGCAGACCGTCACGCGGCCACTGCTGCACCGCCGCGATAAAGGCGTCATGCAGGGCTTCCTCGGCCAGCTCGAAATCGCCCAACAGGCGAATCAGCGTCGCCAACACCCGCCGCGACTGCGTGCGGTACAGGGTGTCGATTTCGGCCAGCGTCGGTCCAGCACCGATGTGCTCGGTCGAGGGCGGCCTGCCCCGCTCAGGCATCGATCAACGATCAGGTAACTGGCGCAACGGGCGAACTTCAATGCTGCCCAGCTGCGCGGGTGGGATCTTCGCCGCCAGGTGCAGCGCTTCATCCAGATCCTGCGCTTCGATCAGATAGAAGCCTGCCAGTTGCTCGCGGGTTTCGGCGAACGGGCCGTCGACGACCGACACCGCGCCCTCACGAACCCGTACGGTTTTGGCAGTACGCACTGATTGCAGCGGCTCGCCGGCCAGGAACTGGCCGCTTTCCTTCAGCCGCTCACTGTTGGCAACGCATTGCTCGACCAGCGCCGCCCACTGCTCGTCAGTCATTGAATCCACACGCTGCTCGTCGTAATAGATCAGGCACAGGTATTTCATGTCCTTCTCCGGTAGCGCCCGCCGGCTGCCGCGCGGGCAGCGACGGGACGAAGGGGTCGATCAGCTGGCGATGCCAGCCCGAGGTTCGGGTTCAATGCCGAAGTTGACCTGCCCACTGGCCATGTCGAATGGCATCGAGAAATGCTCATGGACGACCTTCCAGTCGCCGTCCTGCCGACGCCAGCAACGGCTGCCGCGCATCCATCCGGACTGCATGTCGCCTTTTTCATCGGTGCCGCCGCAATGGCTCAGGAAATGACTATAGGCCACGTCTCCGCTGACGTTGATTTCGAGCTCACTGATTTCGAAATAGCCCTCGCCCTGGCAAAAATCAAAGCAGTTCTGCCAGTGCTGGCGGTACGCGTCGGCGCCCTTGAATTGCAGTGGACCGACCGCATCGAAGGCCCGTACGTCTGCGGCGTACTGCGCCATGATGGTGTCCAGATCCTTGCGCACAGTGGCCTTTTCGAAGGTTTCGGTGAGTTGGCGAATCCGGGTTTCGTCCTGCGTTTGGCTGGGGCTGTTCATCTCGCTGTCCTCTTGGTTGATGATTCGGCTCAATCACACTCGCGGCGTATCAAGGCGGCGCCCGTGCCCCCAGCGCACGCACCTCGACGCTGCCCAGCCGTGCCGCCGGCAGGCGCGCGGCCAGACGGATCGCATCATTGAGGTCCTGGGTCTCGAACAGATAGATCGCCGCGGGCTGCTCGGAGCCGTCGCGCACCGGCCCGTCGCGCAGGAGCAGGCGGTCGCCCTGGCGGCGCAGGGTGGTAGCGCTCAACACCGGCTGCAGCGCTTCAGCGACGATCAGCTCGCCGCTGCGCCGCAGCTGCGCGTGGTACTCACGGCACTCGGCATCGAGCGCGGCGTGAAGGCCTGGCGACAGTGCCGCCACGGCGTCTTCATTCAGGTAGACCAGGCACAAATAGCGCATCGCGGCATCCCCGAGGACGATTGCTGTTTTCTCTGGTCGATCGGCGATGGGAGAAATCGACAATGTCGGGAAAACTTTTTCCGCTTCCGCGCTCCAATCCAGATCAGGGGCGCACGCCCCATCGACATGACGGGAGCAGCCCATGCGCAGTCCATTGCGCGGCCTACTGCGGCGGCAACGCCTCGGCATTGCCGCCGCCCTCTTGGCATTCAGCACCTCGGGAGCAGCAGCACCCATGTATCAAGTATTGATCGGTAGCTACACCAGTGAAGGCAACAGCGAAGGGATCTACCGCATGCAGTTCGATGCCGAAACCGGCCTGATCGAACCACAACCGCTACAGGTCGTACGGACCCACAACCCGTCCTGGCTGACCCTGGACCTGAACCGCAATCGGGTCTATGCGGTGAACGAGAACGGACCGGGACACCCTGACCCGGTGGGACGTGTGAGCGCTTTCATCCTGGCGCCGACCAGCGGCAAGTTATCGGTTCTGGAGCAGCAGATCACCCTGGGCGACGAACCCACCCACCTGAGCCAGAGCCGTGACGGGCGCTACCTGTTCGTCTCCAACTACGGCTCGCGAGCAAACCCGGGTGGCAGCCTAGCGGTGGTGCCGCTGGCCAAGGATGGGACGCTTATGCCGGTCACCCAGATTGCCACGCACAAGGCCAGCGAAATGCACCCGGAGCGCCAGCAATCGGCTCACGTGCACTCGGCAGTGATGTCGCCGAATGGCAAGACCCTGTTCGTCAGCGATCTGGGCGCCGACAAGATCTTCGTCTATCGCTACGACCCGGCCAACGCCGAGCGCCCGCTGTCCCCGGCCGATCCGGCTTTCATCAGCCTGCCGGACGGCAGCGGACCGCGTCATCTGGTGTTCAGCCCGGACGGCAGCCAGGCCTACGCGACGCTGGAGCTGAGCGCTCAGGTGGCGCGCTTCGACCATGTCGACGGCAGCCTGGTGCAGCGTCAGCTGGTGGATCTGGCGGCCGGCGGCGACGTCGGCCAGCATTCGCCCGGCGCCATCCACCCATCGCCGGACGGTCGCTTTCTCTACGTCAGTGACCGCGCCGAGAAGAACCGCATCATGGTCTATGCCATCGAGGAGAACGACACCCTGCGCGAGATCCAGCAGCGCGACAGTGGTGGTCGCGAGCCACGGGAGTTTGCCATCGACCCGAGCGGCCAGTTCATGATCATTGCCAACCAGAAGAGTGATGGACTGGTGGTACTGGCGCGCGACCCCGACAGCGGCAAGCTGGGCGATACCGTGCAAACGCTGCCGATGGGGCGGCCTTCGGATGTGAAATTCATCGATCGCACCGGGCCCTAACAGGCCCGGCGCAGCATCGATCAGGACAGCAGACTGACTACCGCAAAGCGGCTGATGGTCGCTTGGGCTACAACGGTCTGGGTGACCGCCGCGTAGCTGGAAGGACTGCGCTGCATCAGGTTGAACACCGAGCGGGAGAAGTCCATGGCCCACTGTTTCTCATCGGCATGGGCCTGACGGGCAAGAAACTCGCGGATCTCCTGCTGGCGGTTGCTCAGCTGCTCGCGCAAGGAGGTGACCTTGTCGAGCCCGGCGACGACCGAGTCGAGCAGGCGGCGCAGTTCACGGAAGGAGTCGAGCTGCAGCTCTTCGGGGAAGCTCAGCAGTTGCTCGTCCTCGCTTTGCACGCGGACGTATCGGCCTTTGTCGAACAGCTTGCCTTCGCCCTGCACCGCCAGTTGATCCTTGAGCTTTTGCCAGTCGCCTTCGCGGGCGGAAAACATCAGCTCGCCGTTCTGATCCAGTTCGGCGCGGATACCGGCCTGGCCCAGGCTGCCATTGAAACGGCGCAGAATCTGCTCGTCGCTCATCTCGTCGTCGAGCACCACGGCCACCGGTTCGGCCAGTTGCCGTCCGCCGCTGAACAGCAGCGTCTCGCGGCCTGACTGGCGAATCTTGTCCAGCGACTCCAGCCCTTGCAGACTGAAACGGCTGCGCACCGGCTCGGTCAGTCGCAGTTTGAGATTGGCGTCCAGGGAATTGCCGGAGCGCTTGCTGCGCTCTTTGAGCAACTCGCCAACCTGCTGCACGGTCTGCCGAATGCTCTCCTCGCCGTTGGGCTGCGGCGAGCTGATCTGGCGACTGAGGTTGAGCTTGAGTTGCGACAGACGCGTCTGCAGATCGCCGAGGTAGCTGTCGGCCGACTGCATCGAGGACAGTTGCTGATTGAGCTGCAGGCTGAAGCTGGTGTTCTTGCTGGGCGTCGTCTCGGTGTGCGGCGTTTCGGCCGGCGCACCGGCCCGCAGCGGCGCAGGCGCATCCCTCAGCAGCGCCTCGCGGCGTTCCTGTGGGTTGATTGCGGAAACAGCGGGGAGCTGCTTGCCAATCTTCATTCACGCTACCTCGGTCAGAGCATGCCGAACAGCGACAGCCCGTTGATCTTCAAATAGGTTTTCTGCGTCGCCTGCAGCGACAGCTGATAGTTGTTCAGGTCGATGCTGGCCGTGGCGTAATCGAGTTGCGACAGCTCGCCGTCGATTTTCTGGTTTACCAGCGAGACGTCCTCGTTGCTGCTCGACAGCAACGTCAGGGTGTTCTGCCGCCCGCCCAGCTCCGACACTGCACCGAGCAGGTCGCCGTGGGTCTTGTCGAGGCTGTTGAGCGTGGCGCTGATCGAGGCCTGCACCGCTGGGTCGTTGGCGTCCAGCGCCGGATCGGCGAGCATTTTCACCAGGGTGTTGAGGTCGTTGAGCATACCGACGCCGCCACCGAACACCTGCGCAGCGGTGACATTCTCCTCGACCAGTACACCATTGGCGACTGCCGCCTGGCGGTATTGATCGTTGCCGGTCAGCCCGTAGCTCTGGGTGGCGGCGTCGAAGGTAATGGCCGGGCGGTCGCTGAGGGTGCCGGAGAACAGGTAACGACCTTCTTCGTCGCGCACGTTGGCGAAGCTGAGGATGGTCCTTTCCAGATTGCCCATTTCGTTGGCGATGGCGGCCAGGTCTTCACTGGTGTTGCTGCCGTTGGCGGCCCACAGCAGCAGGTCACGCACGTTGAGCATGGTGTCCGACGCCGCCTTGAGGTTGGCTTCCTGCTTGGACAGGTTGCCGGACACGTTGGCGATGTTGGTGCGGTACTGGGTCAGCGTCGCTTCTTCGCGCTGGATGCGCAGCACGCGTACGGCGGAGATCGGGTCATCCGAGGGCATCAACATGCGCTCGCCGGTGGCCATCTGCTGCATCAGCTTGCCGAGCTTCTCGGAGCTGGTGTTCATCGAGCCGTGCATCATGGCGGTGATCTGGGCGTTGGAGATGCGCATGGTGTCTTTCTCGTCAGTCGAACCGGCTCGCGCCGGCTCAGAACATCGCCAGTACGGCGTTGAACAGATCGTTGGAAGTGCTGATGACTTTCATGTTGGCCTGGTAGGCCTGCTCGTAAGCCATGAGGTTGACGGCCTCCTCGTCCAGGTTGACCGCGCTGACACTGTCGCGCTGGGCCTGGGCCTGCTCGGCCACAGTGGTCGCAGCGCGCAGGTCCGCCTGGTTCTGCCGGCTGGCACTGGCAACGCGGCCCACCAGGCCGGCGTAGGCGTCGTTGAGCGGTACGGTGTTGCCGGCAACCGTGACACCCGCCGACTTGAGATCAAGCATGGTGAGCAGGGTCTGGTTGTTGCCAACCTCGCCAGCGGTGCCGGAGAGCGCCAGTTCCGAGGCGCCCAGGGCGTTGACCGCCAGCATGCCGCTGGTGCTGCCGGCGTTGTAGCTGAACAGGGGCTGGCCGGGATTACCGTTCAAATCGAAGCCACCGGCAAGGGCGTCATTGATCATCGTCGCCACGGCCGAGGCCATGTCGTGCAGGTCCTGCTGGGCCGGGCGCAGCGCGCCGTATTCCATGTCGTAGAGGCCGCCGAGTGAACCGCCGATGCCCTGCTGGTTGAGCGGAAAGGTGGTCTTGGCGAAGACCAGCGTCATCTCCTGCTCACCGGCGAGGTTCGCGTTGATCTTCAACTGCCCCGCCGTTGCCCCGGCCACCAGTGGCTGACCGTTGGCCAGCGAGACATTCAGGGTGCCGTCAGCGGCTTCCTGCACGCGGATACCAGCATACTGGCTGAGATCCTTGACCAGATTCTCGCGGTAGTCGCGCAGGGTCGCCGTGTCGCGGCCCGAGGATTCCATTTCGCGGATCTGTGCGTTCAGCTCGGCAATGTTGCCGGACAGCCCGTTGATCTCGCTGGTCATCGCCACGCGCTGGCCCTGCAGGGCGTTGAGCTGGGTGCCGATGTTGCTGTTCAGCCCGTTGAAACGCTGCGCCAACTGCTTCGACTCGCCGATGATCTGCTGGCGCAGGGCGATGGATTCGGGGGTCGAGCTGGCTTCGCTGAGCGCGGCGAAAAAGTTGTCCAGGCCAACGCTGACGCTCGAGCCTTCGCTGTCGATCAGGCCTTCGAGGGCGGTCAGGTACTGCTGGCTGGTATTGAAGTAGTTCTGGTCGGTGCCGGCGCGCCAGAGCTGCTGATTCTGGAAGTCGTTGGACAGGCGCCGGATGCTGCCGACCTGCACGCCGCCGCCAATGCTGACCGAAGTCTGCCCGCCGAGCGATTGCAGGTCTGGTCGCAGGCGGCTAAAGCCGGGCGTGTTGACGTTGGCGATGTTCTGCCCGGTCGCCGAGAGGGCGATCTGCGAGGCGCGAACGCCGCTGTAGCCAATTTGACCAAGAATACTCACGACACGATTTCCTTCGGCTCGATCCGGATCGGTTGCGCAAACGCCACCGAGAGGTGGGCGCCAGCAACACTGCGCCCTGTAGAAAGAGCGACCGGATCGGCGACGGAATTAAGCGGCGATGGAGCAACAGGCGGAACGGCCTGCAACTGGGCCCGTGGTTCGCTCGGCGCCGGCGAAGCGGCACTGAGATCGTTGAGGATGTTGCGGGTGTAATTTCGCGTTTCCGCAAAGGGGATCTTCTGCACCCAGGCGCCCGTGCCGATCTCGCCCTTGCGGGGGTCACCGTGACTCTTCAGCCATTCGTCCACCCGCCCCGGACCGGCGTTGTACGCCGCCAGCGCCAGCGCCTGATGACCGTCGTAGCGATCGAGCATCTTGTTCAGGTAAGCGCTGCCGAGACGCTTGTTGTATTCGGCGTCGGTGGTCAGCCGCGCCTCGCTGAAGGGCAGGCCGAGCTCGGCCGCCATGTCCCGTGCGGTGCCGGGCATCAGCTGCATCAGGCCACGCGCGCCCTTGGGCGAGACGGCGGCGATGTTGCCACTGGACTCATGCTTGATCACGCTGTCGACCAGCGACTTGAAGCCGGCCTTGCCGCTTTCCCAGGCGCTGTCCAAGGCATCGACGCCGCGCTGCCAGGTGCCACGCAGCGCATGCAGGCCACCGCTTTGCAAACCACTGCCAGCGTGACCGGCCAGTGCCGTTGGCGCGGGCGCGCCGACGGCCTCACCACTGAGCTGCTGCACCAGCATATCGGCGATCCCGGTCTGGCGTTTGCCGGCCAGGGTGTCAGCCAGAACTTCGTCGTAGAAGTCGCGCATGGTATCCAGCTCGCGGCTGCGCATCGGGTTGCCGGCACCGAGCACATCGCCGGCCTTGCGCATCTGCTTGAGGATTTGCTGCAGGAACATCGCCTCGAACTGCTCGGCGACGACTTCAAGCTGCTGGCGCCGCGCAGCGGTCGGGCCGTCCTGGCGGTTGCGCAGGGCGTTGAGGTGTTGGGGGAGGGATACGATGCTCATAGTCGTTACATCACGATCAGTTCGGCGTTCAGTGCGCCGGCGCGTTCCAGCGACTGCAGGATGCTCATCACGTCGTCGGGTGTGGCGCCAAGACTGTTGATAGTGCTGATGATGCTTTCCAGACTGGCACCCTCGGGCCACTTGAACATAGCCTTGCGGTCCTGCTCGATGGTGACGTCCGACTGCGGCGTGACCACGGTTTCGCCGCCGGCAAAGGCATTCGGCTGGCTGACCTGGGGGTTCTCGCTGATGGTGACCGTCAGGCTGCCATGCGCCACGGCTGCAGCCTTGACCCGTACGCCCTCACCCACCACCACCGTTCCGGTACGGCTGTTGAAGACCACCTTCGGCCGGGTGCGACCTTCTTGCACATCCAGACGCTCGAGCATGGCCATGAAGCTCATGCGCTGAGTGCTAGTAAGGGGCGCACGGATCGACACCTTGGTGGCGTTGAGCGCCGTGGCGGTGCCTTTACCGAAATAGGCATCCACCGCGTCGACCACACGGGTGACGGTCTGGAAGCTCGGCTGGCGGACGTTAAGCATTACCTCGGGGCGTTCCGTAAAGTCGCTGGGAATCATCCGTTCAACCGTTGCGCCGTTCGGGATCAGGCCGGTGTTGGAGGTGTTGATGGCAACCTTGGAGCCACTGGCGCCTTCGGCATTGACGCCACCGACGATCACCGCGCCCTGTGCAAGCGCGTAGATCTCGCCGTCGACACCCTGCAGCGGCGTCATCAGCAGCTGGCCCCCTCGCAGGCTCTTGGCATCACCCAACGAGGATACGGTGACGTCCACGGTCTGGCCGGCGCTGTAGGACGGCGGCACGGTGGCGGTGATGGTCACCGCGGCGACGTTCTTCAGTTTGGGGTCGACGTTCGGCGGCAGGTTCACGCCGAACTGCTTGATCATGTTAGTCACCGACTGGCTGGTGAACTTGACCTGATTCTTGTCGCCGGTGCCGTCCAGGCCTACTACAAGCCCGTAGCCGATCAGCTGGTTGCCACGGATGCCCTCGACATCCACCAGATCCATTAGCGGCACCGCATGGGCCGGCAGTTGCCAGCACAGCGCACAGGCGGCGAGAAACAGCTTGAGCGATTGCATCGGGCTACTCATGTTCAAGGCTTAAAGAGGGAACAGCGGCGACGCGAAGAACCGCGTCAGCCAGCCGGCCGAGTTGCTGTCGTTGAGCACGCCACGACCCGCGTAAGAAATCTTCGCGTTGGCCACGCTCTGCGAGGACACCTGGTTGTAGCGGTTGATGTCGTCGATGCGCACCAGCCCGGTCAGGCGGATGAATTCGTCGCCCTGGTTCAGGCGCAGGGCTTTTTCGCCCTTGATCAGCAGGGTGCCGTTGGGCAGCACGCGGTGCACGCTTACGGCGATGGATCCGCGCAGGGTGTTCTGCTGTGAACTCTTGGCCGAGCCCTTGAAGTCGCGCTCGGCACCGGCAGAGGTCGCCACGTCCGGATAGGCCTTGCCGAGCACCGTCGGCACGTCGATGCCGATGCTCGATTCCTTGCCGAAGCTGGTGCCGGCGCTCTTGCTCGACTGGGTCGATTCGTCCAGCACCACGGTGAGAATGTCGCCCACCCGCACGGCACGCCGGTCGCTGATCAGCGAGCCTGTGTAACCGGAGCGGAACAGGCCGCCACCAGTGGTCGGCGGCAGGCTGTAATCCAGCTCCAGCGGCTCGTACTCGGTCGAAGGCGCTTCCGGCAGCATTTCGTTGAAGCTGGCGCAGCCGCCGAGCAAGGCCAGCGCAACGAGCAGAATGGGCGTACGCATCACGATTCTCAGACGGTCTGGTTGAGGAACTGCTGCATGCCGCTGGCGGCATCGAGAACCTTGGCGTTGGCCTCGTAGGCGCGCTGGATGGCGATCATCGCCACCATGGCCTCGACCACTTGCACGTTGGAGCCTTCCAGTACGCCTTGCTTGAGCTGGCCGAGGCCCTCTTCGCCCGGTACGCCTTCGACGGCTTCACCGCTGGCAACGCTTTCGCGATAGAGGTTACCGCCGAGCGCTTCCAGGCCACCCGGATTGGTGAAGTTAACCAGGGTGATCTGGCCCAGCTCCGACGGCAGGGTGTCACCGGCCAGCACGGCGGTGACAATGCCATCGGCGCCGACGGTGAAGCCGGTGCTGCCCTGCGGCACTTCAATGGCCGGCGCCAACGGCAGGCCTTGAGCGTTGACCATCACACCTTCAGCGTTAAGCTGAAACTGACCGTTCTCGGTGTAGAGGATGTCACCGTTAGGCGACTCGACCTGAAAGAAGCCTCGGCCGACAATCGCCAGGTCCATCGGCTGACCGGTGGTCTGGATGCTGCCCTCGGTGAAGACCTTCTGGGTGCCGGCAACACGCACGCCGCTGCCTAGCTGGATACCGGACGGCACGGTGTTGATCTCGTCCGCCTGAGCACCCGGCTGCTTTTCGATGCTGTAGAACAAGTCTTCGAAGACCGCGCGGTCGCTCTTGAAACCATTGGTATTGACGTTGGCCAGGTTGTTGGCGACGGTCGCCATCGCGGTGTCCTGGGCGGCCAGGCCGGTCTTGCTGACCCAAAGTGCGGAATTCATGCGTTATCTCCCGATCAGCTGCCGCGGATCATTCGGTTGCCGGCGTCGGAGAGGTCCTCGGCGGCTTTCATCATCTTTACCTGGGTTTCGAACAGGCGGTTGAGGCTCATGGTCGAGGCCAGTTCGTCGATCGCCGAGACGTTGCTCGACTCGAGAAAACCGCTGGCCAGGCGCACGTCTTCGCTGGGCGCGGCCGGTTCGCCGTTGCGCGTCACCAGCAGGCCAGCCTCGTTCTTCATCAGGTCGGCAGCCGCTACGTCGACCAGGCGGATGCGGTCAACCTCGGCCATCATCCAGTCGCCCGGCGCCATGATCGACACCGTGCCGTCGTTGCCGATTTCAACCCGTTCATGTTCGGGTAGCTCGATCGGCCCACCCTCGCCCATCACGGCGCGGCCATTGAGGGTCAGGCGACCCTCGGCATCGACCTGCATGCTGCCCTGACGGGTGTAGGCTTCACCTTCGCCGTCCTGCAGGACGATCAGACCGGTGCCCTTGACCGCGAAATCCAGATCGCGGCCGGTGGCGACCATCGGGCCAGCGGCGAGGCTGACGCCGTTGTTGTCGACCACCGCCATGTGTCGGCTGTCGTAGCCGTAGCCTTCTACCGCCACGGCCTGGGCGCGCTCGAGGTCGGCGCGAAAGCCCGGCGTGTTGACGTTGGCGAGGTTGTTCGAGCGCACCTGCAGCGACATCATCGTGCGGCTGGCAGCGGTCATCGCCGTGTATCCCAAACGATCCATGGATCAGCCTCAGAGTGCGCTAAACAGAACCTGGGTCAGTTCTTTGTTAGTGGAAATGACCTGGGTGTTGGCCTGGTAGTTACGCTGGCCTTCCATCAGGCCTACCAGCTGCTGGGTGAGGTCGACGTTGGAGCTTTCCAGCGCGCCGCTGGCCAGGCTGCCGTACTGGCCGACGCCCGGCGCACCGAGCATGGCCGCGCCGGAGGCAGCGGTTTCGGTCCAGGCGGTGCCGCTGATGTTCTTCAGGCCTTCGGCGTTGACGAAGGTGGCCAACACAACCTGGCCCTGGAGCAGACGCTCACCGTTGGAATAGCTGGCGTAGACCTTGCCGTCCTTCTCGACGCTCATGCCGGTCTGCTCGCCCGCCGAATAGCCGGTGGCGCGGTTGCTGGTGACGCTGAATTCCGAGCCGTACTGGCTGGTGCCGCTGTAGTCGAGCTGAATGGCCAGCGGATCGACGCCGCCGGTCAGAGCGGCGTTCAGCGGGACCTTGCCAATGGGCGCGGCCAGCGTGCCAGCGCCGTCAAAGGTCAGCGCTTGCGGGCCGGCGATGGCGGCGCCGTCGACGTAATAGTGAGCGTTCCAGCTGTTGTCAGCGGTCTTGGCGAAGTACTGGGTCAGGGTATGTTCCTTGCCCTGGGAGTCGTACAGCTTGGTGGTGTAGGTGGAGTTGTAGCTGTCGGCAACCAGCGGATCGAAGGCTACTGCCGGTACTTCCTGGTTAGCATCCAGGTTGGCGACAAAGCTCAGCTCGTCAGTGGCCTTGGCGGGCAGTCCCCCGGCCTTGAGCTGCAGGTCGCTGACGGTACCGGTTTGCAGGTTGCCGGTGGCGTCGGCCGGGTAGCCCTGCAGGCGCTGGCCGAGGCTGTTGGTCAGGTAGCTGTCCTTATCGGTGCCGAACACCCCGGCACGGGTGTAGCTCACATCGCCGTTGCTCGCACGGGTGACGAAGAAGCCGCCGCCGGAAATGGCCAGGTCCATGCTGCGGTTGGTGGTGGTCAGGGCGCCGCCCTGGCTGATGCTCTGGCTGGTGCCGGTGACTTCGACGCCCATGGCCTGGCTCTCGGCGTAGAGGCTACCGAAGTTGGCGCGCGAGGACTTGAAGCCCACGGTGCCGGCGTTGGCGATGTTGTTGCCGATGGTGTTGAGTTGTTCATTGACGGCGGACAGGCCGGTCAGGGCGATGTTGAAGCTCATGGGCTGATCTCGTACTTAAAAGGAAATGAACACTGGCGAGCCCAGGGACTCAGCCGCCGAGCAGCCCGGCGTCAGCCTGGGCGAATTCGAGGATGTTGTAGAAAGGCACCGAACCGACGCCCTTCACTTGCAGCACCGGGCCTTCGGCGCTGACGCGCACGTTCGAGACCTGACCGGCGACTTCCACCTGTGGGAACTCGCCGTTTTCCGACTCAATGCTCACGCTGTATTTGCCATCGCGCAGGCCGTGCTTGGCCGGATCGATGACGAAGGGCACCTTGCGCGCGGACTGCGCGCCCAACTCGATGCGCGTCTGGGCTCCGTTGGAGTCGGTCAGCAGCAATGCGGTGCGGGGCGAGGCATGACTCAGGTCGAAGCCGCCGCTGACGGCCTGCCCACCGAGATCCAACGACTCGATTGCAACACTGACTTGCTGCCCAACCAGGCCAGCGGCCGTCAGGGTCTGCAGGTTGTCGGTCAAAACCAGGTTGTTCTTCGCCACGGTGGCGAGGTTCTCCATGCTCTTGACCTGAGACATGGCCGAGAACTGGTTGAGAAACTCGGTGCTGTCGACCGGCTTGGTCGGGTCCTGATACTTGATCTGCGCGACCATCAGGCTGATGAAGTTGTTTTCCATCTGCATGGAATCGCTGACGTTCACCGCCTGCTTCGGCAGGTCACTGGCATGGCTGCCGGACAGACCGCTGCCCTGAAGGTTATTGGTCACCGCCATCAGGATTCTCCCAGCCGCAGCAGGCTCTGCTGCATGCTTTTGACGCGGTTGAGCACCTCGACACCAGTCTCGAAGCTGCGCGTGGCCGACATCATGTCGGTCATCTCTTCGATCTCGTTGATGTCGGGGTAGTAGACGTAGCCTTTGCCATCCGCCAGCGGATTGCCCGGCTCGTAGCGGCGCTTGGGCTCGGCGCCGGAGGTGACCACGTCGAGTACCTGCACATGAGCGCCGCCGAGGCCGACGCCGCGGGTCAGCGAGTTGTTCTCGTACACGGCCGCGAACATCGGCTTGCGCGCCTGGTAGACGTCGGCGGCGTTGTTGGCGGCCGAATCGGTGTTGGCCAGGTTGCTCGCCACCGTGTTCAGACGCACGGTCTGGGCGTTCATTGCCGAGCCGGCGATGCGGTAGATGGAATCGAATGACATGGCTTAACGGCCCTCGATGGCTTGCTTCAAACCACGAAATTTCATCGTGACGAAGGTCAGGCTGGTCTGGAAATCCATCGAGTTACGCGAGAACTGCGCCTGCTCGGTCGACAGCTCGACGGTATTGCCGTCCTGCGAGGCCTGTCCCGGCACGCGAAACAGCAGGCGCGGATCGGTCCCGGCGAGGCTGGCGCGCGGCGAGGTGCTGCTGTCGAGCCGCTGCATTTCCTTGCTGAAATCGATGTCCCGCGCCTGAAAGCCCGGGGTGTCTTCGTTGGCCAGGTTCGCCGCGAGAATCTCGCTGCGCTGCATGCGCAAACCGAGGGCGCGCTCGTGAACGCCCAGCGCCTCATCAATCCGTATACTCATTTACCGATACCCTTTGCAGCCTGTGCGGGCTGAACCCAGCCCACCGCTTTGCAGATGTTTTGCAGAAAGCGTGCCGAACCCACAGATACAGGTAAGCCCTTGATTTACATAGCTGAAAAGTCGATCGGAGCGGAACGCACCAAGCATTTCTTTCCGCTTGGTGAAAGGCGGCCATGCGGAAGCGGAAAAGCCACTTCCGCATGGCTGGTCGTCATCCTTCTGCTGCTGAGTCTCGTGCCGCAGGCGCACGCGGACGCCACGACACAAGTCCAACAGGCCGTGGAGAATCACTTGCGGCTGATGCTCGAACAGCAGGCCGCGCGTCAGAGCTGGCAAGGCATGCAACTGCGCTACGAGATCAGCGTGCCTGCCAGCGCAACCAACTTGTCGCGCTGCTCCGAAGCGCTTCTGGTCCAAGCGACAGGCGAAGCGCCGTCGGCCATGGACCGGCAGAACCTGCAGATTCGCTGCGTCGACGCCCCCGGTTGGTCGACGAACGCCACCGGCCAAGCCCACGTGTTTCTTCCAGCCGTTCA
The DNA here is from genome assembly GCF_053470365.1 of Stutzerimonas tianxiuensis. Taxonomy (NCBI): domain Bacteria; kingdom Pseudomonadati; phylum Pseudomonadota; class Gammaproteobacteria; order Pseudomonadales; family Pseudomonadaceae; genus Stutzerimonas; species Stutzerimonas tianxiuensis. The sequence goes on from NZ_JBPVWS010000012.1 coordinate 67,240, forward strand.
TGCCGAGGGCATCATCGACCGCGGCCAGACGCTGACGGCGGGCGACCTCAAGCTGCAGCGGATCAACATCGCCAAGGCCCGGCGTGGGTACTACAACCGAATCGAAGAGGTGGTCGGCCAGGCTGCCAAACGCCGCATCCGCGCAGGACAGACCATCACCCCGGCGCTGCTCGAACAGGCCATGGCGGTCAAACGCGGCCAGCCGGTGAAGATCGTCGCCAGCAACGACGGCATCCAAGCCTCCACCTCCGGCGAAGCCTTGGCCGATGGTCAGCCAGGCGACGTTATTCGGGTTCGCAATGTCGGTAGCGGCAAGGTGATCGACGCGAAGGTGATTGAGAGCGGGGTGGTCACTAGTACGTTTTAGAACGGACGCGGAAAGAGGCCGATCGTGGAGCCTCTCTGGTAACGCCCATGTCCGGAGCATCATCAACGCTCTAAAGCATGCCCTTTAGGAGCAAGCTTGCTCACGATCATCGGCGGTGCAGCTCCAATCGCCAGCAAGCTGGCTCCTACAAGAACGAGAATTGACGCCGTTTTCGCCTCGGACAAACAAGTTCCCACCGACTGATCGGACCGTTCCAACAGCAACTAACAACATTTTTTGACGTCAGGATTTAATCCCTTGCGCAGTGCTGTCGCCCTTCCCTTTCAGCAGGCAGTCAAGCCAGCTCCTAACAGCCCAACGCAAAAAGGATCATCTTCATGGCACTGTCCATTCACACCAACTACTCCGCGCTGACCACTAACACGGCACTGAACAAGTCAAACAGCTCCCTGGCCACCAACCAGCAGCGCCTGGGCACCGGCCTGCGCATTAACTCCGCTGCCGATGACGCCGCCGGCCTGCAGATCGCTACCCGCCTGAACGCTCAAAGCCGCGGCATGAGCGTCGCCATGCGCAACGTAGGCGACGCAACCTCGATGTTGCAGACCGCAGAAGGCGCCTTCAGCGAAGTCACCGACATTCTGCAGCGCATGAAGGATCTGTCGACCCAGGCCGCGAACGACACCAACGGCGTATCCGACCGCACCTCGCTGAAGTCCGAGTACGACGAGCTGGGCAAAGAGCTGGTCAACATCGTCAACAACACAAAGTACGCCGGTGAAGCACTGTTCGCAGCTGGCGGCAAGTTCTCCGCAGCAGTCAACTTCCAGATCGGTGCTTCCGCTGCCGAGAAGCTGACCATGGACGTTACCGCCGACATGACGGCACTGCGCACCGAGCTGACCACTACTGTCCAGGCCGGCACCATGGACACAGCGGCAAACGCCGGTACCACTATCACCGCGTTGGAAACAGCATTGAACAACGTCGGTTCGATGCGTGCCAAGTTCGGCGCCAACATCAACCGTCTGAACCACACCAGCAACAACCTGGCGAACATGAAGGACAACACTGATATGGCCAAGGGCCGGATCATGGATGCCGACTTCGCCATCGAAAGCGCCAACATGAGCAAGAACTCGATGCTCATGCAGTCGGGTATTTCCATGCTCAAGCAAGCTGGCCAGATGCCGGGCATGGTCATGGGCCTGCTGGGTTAAACCACCCGCTCGCGGCGACCCCTCGAATGGTTCGCCGCACCGCGCTTTTACGAGCTGAACGCTCGCTAATCAGAAGGATTTAGACCATGGCACTGTCCATTCATACCAACTATTCCGCGCTAACCACCAACACCGCGCTGAACAAGTCAAACAGCTCCCTGGCCACCAACCAGCAGCGCCTGGGCACTGGCCTGCGCATTAATTCGGCAGCTGATGACGCCGCTGGTCTACAGATCGCAACCCGGCTGAACGCCCAGAGCCGCGGCATGGGTGTCGCAATGCGCAACACCGGCGACGCGACCTCAATGCTGCAGACCGCCGAAGGCGCCTTCAGCGAAATGACCGACATTACCCAGCGCATGAAGGACTTGGCGACTCAGGCTGCCAACGGCACCAATGGCGTTGCTGACCTCAAGTCGATCCAGTCCGAGTACGACGAACTGGGTAAAGAGCTGCTGAACATATTCAAGAACACCAAGTACGCCGGTGAAGGCCTGTTCAGCAACGGCACTACTAATGATGGTGCCACCGGTAAATTCGGCCTGGCCGCAGGCGTGACCTTTCAGATTGGCTCCAGCGCAAGCGAGACGATGGTAGTCAATGCTTCTGCCAAACTTGGCACGCTGGCTACCAACCTGGGTGCCGCATCCGCTATTTTCACTGCAAACGGTGCCGCTGCAGTGGGTACCGAAATCGCCACAATCACTGCTGGCCCGCCTGAGACAGCAGTCAACAACGCCAACGCCAGCATTACCAAACTGGAAACAGTGCTTAACTCGCTCGGTGAAGTGCGTGCGCAGTTCGGTTCGAGCATCAACCGCCTGAACCACGTAAACAACAACCTGGCGAACATGAAGGACAACACCGAGATGGCCAAGGGCCGGATCATGGATGCTGACTTCGCCATCGAAAGCGCCAACATGAGCAAGAACTCCATGCTCATGCAGTCGGGCATCTCCATGCTCAAGCAAGCTGGTCAGATGCCAGGCATGGTCATGGGCCTGCTGGGCTAAGCGGTACACAACATCGCCGGTCGCCATTGACCGGCAATGAAAAGCCCCGACTCGTCGGGGCTTTTCGTTTCTGGGAATACCCGAACGGGCATGCTCCGACAAACGGCTGTGATGATTGAGCGAGAGAACACATCACAAGATAGGCCGAATTAAGCCGCTGACGGCAGCTGTAGCACCTCTATCTGCCCTGTTGCACTCAGCATTTGCTCTGCAGACTCGATGGCCGTTCGGCGCCTTTTTGGTGCAACCGCCTTGCATGATCAAAAAAACGGCGCCAATATGCCGCCGTCTCGTTTTGCCAAGGTGATCACACCGGTAAAACCTTGTCTTCGCGAAATTCGAACCCAGGCGCTCATGTCCTCATCTCTGACCCCTCAGGCCACCGATGCCCTTGTCTGTCCCTTGTTGAAAACGGGCCGGGCCAGCTGTACAGCGCGCTTCGATCGCTCGTTGTATCAGCTCGTGCGGGTCGACGATGAACACGAAGATACACTCGACCTGGGTTTTTCCGGCAGCCGTGTGCTGGAGCGTCTGCTGCAGGCGCCCGGCGAGGTTGTATCACGTGAGGAGCTGATGACTTATGCCTGGGAGGGACGGGTAGTTGGCCAGGGCAGCCTTAATCAGCAGATCTACACGCTTCGCCAGGCCCTGTTCGATTCTGGGAACCAGATCATCCAGACATTGCCGCGCCGCGGCTACCTGTTCAACCCGCAATACCTGAAGGATCAATTGCAGCCTTCAATTGAAGCCGCGCCAGTAGCGGTCGTTTCGGCGGGCGCCGGCGCGGTAGTGGTGGAGTCGCCGGCCCCGAGCACCCTGCCAATCACCGAGCAGCCTAAACCGAGACGCCGGCACCGTTCATGGCAGACCTTCGCGCTTGCCGGTACAGGCATGATGGTGCTGCTGGGCCTGGCAACGCTTGGCTTTCGCCTGGCCAGCAGCTCGGTACCCTCGTTCATGCAGACGGTCGATGCTGGCGCGCTCGAAGTGCTTTACGTGGAGAAGAGCCAGCACCTTCTCGACTCGCTGGTTAAGGAAACCCGACCTCTGGTCGATACCATGGCCAACATGAGTGCCGAACCGGCCCGTCTTATCGTCAACATGTCCCCGGGTTTCTACGAGATTCGTTGCCTGCAAGATGACGGCCGGGTCAATTGGCTCAAGGTTCACAAGAGCCGCGTCCAGACGATTCCCAGTGACCATTTACAAGAGTGCCTGCAATGAATAGCCAGAACGAGACCGGCGCAGTCGGCAAACGCATGCTGCGGGTGATGGCGCCTGCTGCGCTGCTGCTATGGGCGTTCGTGGCGATGGGCACCACCGGAACGGCTTCGTCGAGCCTCGATGGCCACTACAGTTCCAGCGGGCGAGTACTGCTGAGCGACGGCACAACCCTCAAGGTCAGTCAGAGCCTGGTCTTCAACAAGGGCCGCTTTTATTCCATGACGCGCAACGCGCCGGCCATCGTCGAGGCGTCCGGTCGCCTGGAAACCGATCTGCTCGGACGGGCATCGCTGGTCGTGGAAGAAGGCCAGGTGCACGGCCTGGGATCAAAGGACGAAATGGACGATGACCTGGTGTTCAACCTGTTCTACGGCTCGCACAAAGGGGCGCGCATCACGCTCGAGCAGGTCGGCTCGTGCCTATACGGCGTAGAAACCCGACAGGTTTATTGCGCTGACGATCACCCCAACCGCGGATGAAGCAGGGCGGCCAGCAATTGCGATAACGCGTGGTAGTAATGGGCTGTCGGCACGTCATGATCAATCCGACGCTAGACGCGCTGCCGGTAACTGGCTCGTACGGGTGGGATCTTCGCTAGATAAAATGCCGAAGCCGATACTTGCATCGCGCACTTGTAGGGGCGAGCCTGCTCGCGAATGAGGGTGCGGCGTGCATCGAGGATTGCGGCATCCTCGATGCCGATTCGCCAGCAAGCTGTCTCCTACAAACAGCAAATTCCCGGGTTCGAATCAAGGAGCCTCGCCCCGGCGCTGCGGCCTACATTGCCCTACCTGTTTGGATTGAGCTTGCTCGCAATCAATGGGGCTGAGGCGCTCGCTCCGTAGACCTGCAACCCGCCTCAAGCGGGCGCTCAATGACCTATCAGTTTGTAGCCGCTCCGCTATAGCTCGCGCCGCTCTCGGAGAAGCGGACCTTGCCGTAGCTGTCACCGAACAATTCTTTGTACAGCGCCTCGGCCGAAGCGGTGAGCAGCAGAATTTCCACTCGGCGGTTAGCACCGTTCTGCGGATCTTCGGGCTGCAGCGGCATGACGTCGGCCTGAGCGGTCACCTGCAGCACCGCGCGTTCACCGAGACCGGCATCGACCAGCGCATTGCGGGCGCGCAGGGCACGATCCCCGGACAGATTCCAGTTGTTGTAACCGTTCTTCTGCCGATAGGGCGTGGCATCGGTATGGCCGCTGATGATCAGTTTGTTATCCACCTTTGCCAGTACGCCGGCGAGTACGCCCAGCAGCTTCTGAAAATGCGGATTGAGGGTCGCGCTACCGCGCTGAAACATGAAGCGCTGCTGGTCGTCCTTGATGAGAATGCGCAGCCCCTGCGGAACCACGTCCACTTCCAGGTTGGCCAGTGCATCGACTTCGCTGGCGACCTCACGCATCAGCTCGGCGAGCTTCTTCAGCTCTTCGGTCGAACCGTAGTTATGGCTGCCGTCCTGGTCGCTTTTCCCGTCGATGCGGTCGGTTTCTTCGGCCTGCGGTGGGCGCACCGGTACGCCGTCGAGTTCCAGCGGTGAGGTGCTGGTGCCGTCGAAGATACCCGCCCCGCCATCGACCAACGGATTGCTCTCCATCTCGCCATAGGACGGGTTGGTCTGATTCATCTGCGGTTGGATGATCCACAGCACCATGAACAGCGCCATCATCGCCAGGGTGAAGTCGGCAAAGGCCACCTTCCAGGCACCGCCATGCTCGTCGCCGTGACCCTTCTTGCCGCGGCGCTTGATAATGATCTCGTGCTCGCCGCCGCCCTTGTTCTTGTCCCGGCTCCTCATGCGGCGTCCCTTTCTTCCTCGTACTGGGTCACCCATTTTTCCAGCTGGCGGAAAGCGGGCTTGACGTCCTGCTCGATCAGCTTGCGACCGGCGTCGACCGCCAGCAGTGTGGGCTTGCCGGCCACGTGGGCGACAAGGGTGGTGCGCACGCATTCGAGCGCAGAGAGTTCGGTCTTGATCCGCTGGCTCATGGCGTTGGAAAGCGGGTCCATCAGGCAGTAACAGAAGAAGATGCCGAGGAAGGTGCCTACCAGGGCCGCAGCCACGTGTGCACCGATTTCTGCGACGCTGCCACCGATACTGCCCATGGTGATGATGATGCCCATGATCGCCGCAAGGATGCCGAAGCCAGGCATGGCTTCGCCGATCTTGTGCAGGGAACGCGCCGGCTGCAGCAGGGCATGTTCCATGGCTTCGAGTTCTTGCTCGAGGAAACCCTCCAGCTCGTGCGCGCTGATCTTGCCCATGGCCATCAGGCGGAAGTTGTCCGCGATGAATGCCATCAGGTTCTTTTCCTGAAGGATCAGCGGGTAGCGAACAAAGAGGTCGCTCTGCTCCGGTTCTTCGATATGCGAATCGAGCACTTTGAGGCCGCCGACGTCGACCATTTCCAGCAGTTCGTAGAGCAGCATCAGCAACTGCCGCTGAAATTCCTCGCCACGACGCTGGTAGGAGAAGACGCCCTTGATCTGATGCAGCATCTCGATCAGGACTTCCTTGGGGTTGCCCACGACCAGACTGCCAAGCGCGGCGCCGAGAATGATGACCACCTCGGCCGGTTGCCAGAGCATGCGCATGTCGCCGTGCGCCATGGCGTAGCCGCCCAGCACGCAGCCGATGATGATGAAGGCGCCTAATACTTTCTGCATGACTACTGACTTCTCTCGGTTAGGAATCGGCAGGCCTTGCCGATCGCCTGTTTGCTCAGCTGACAGACCCGGGCATCGCTGACTTCCAGCACCAGGGCAATTTCTTTCAGGCTCAGTTCGTGCTGGTAATACAGCGTCAGCACCAGGCGCTCACGCTCGTCCAGCCGTGCCAGCGCCTGCGCCAAGACGCGCTCCTTGATCAGACGCTCCTCGAACAGCTCGGTGGTGTCCGGGAAATGCTCGTGGCCGCTCTGCAGCAGCTCGTCGAGGCTCTCGATGGCCTCTGATGAATCCGCACAGAGGTACGCCTGGTACTCCTTTTCATCAAGGCCGGTGTGGGCCTTGATTTCCTCGTCGCTGGGTTCGTGGCCCAGCTGTCGTGACAGGTCGCGGATCGCATCGCGCACCTTGTGTGCCTGTTGGCGAACCTGGCGCGGACGCCAGTCCTGGCGGCGCAGCTCATCAAGAATCGCGCCACGAATACGCAGGGACGCGAACTTGCCGAAGCCTTCGTCCGGCTCGCCGTAACGACGCAAACCTTCGAGCAGCCCCATCATGCCGATCTGCTCCATGTCCTCGCGGTCGAGCACCTGGTTGGCCTGCAGTGACAGCTGGCGAACGATGCGTTTGACCAGCGGCAGGTACTGCATCAGCCAACGCTGCTCGACCGCCGGTGCGAACACCGAAGGGGCAGCCGGCGTAGCGCCGTAGTAGTCGATGGGGCAAGTGGCACTCATGGCGGGGCCTTTACTGCACGATTAGCTTGTTGACCAGCACGTGCTCGAAGGGCACCGCTGCGTTCTTGCCGGCGAAGTCGGCGAAGAGCGCCTTCTCCAGACGCTCCTGCAGCTCGCCGATCTTCAACCCACGCAATTCATCGAAAGGCAGGGACGACAGGTAGCCCACCACCGAGTTACGCACGATGGGCTCGGCCTGCTCGAATTTCGGTGGCTCGTCAGATACCTCCGCCTGCAGTGCCAGGTCCAGCACGAAGTAGTGCTCACGTCCGTCGCCGCGCACGCTGACGATGATTTTCTGCACCGGGAAGAACACGTACTCCGAAGGCTCGACCGGTTCAGCCTCCGCGACTTCGCCCGAGCTGGAGCCTTCCAGGCCGGGCTTGAGCAGCCAGTAGCTGGCGCCAACGCCACCGGCAACGGTCAGGACGTTGAGCAACAGCATCAGCAGAACAATACGGGGCGTCGACATAACACACTCACAAAATGGCTAATTAGGTTGAATCGGCTCAGACCGTCACCAGAACATCACGGGGCCGGGCACTTTCCCGTTCCGGCGCCTGCTCATGCGGGCGGGCCGCCAGAGGTGTTTCTTCCCCTGCCAGCACGGGACGTTGGCGCTGCTGGCCCTGCTGACCGCCGCTGTCGGCGCCGACCTGCACGTTGACCTGGACGAAATGCTGGCCCACCAGCTCCTGGCGCAGACGGTCACTGGTTTGCTGCAGCAGGCGCGCCACATCGGCGTTCGCTGCGGACAGTTGTACGTTTAGCCGACCCGACTCGTGGCTGAGCAGGATTTCCATGCTGCCCAGTTCGGGTGGGTCGAGGCGAATGGTGGCGCTCTGGATCTTCTGCTGGATTTGCAGATCGACGTTTTCGCGCAAGGCGTGGAGCATCTGCTCGCCCCACTTGGCCTCCGGTGCCTGCAACTTCAGCGCACGGTCCGCAGACTGCAGCGGCGCGCCTTGTCCGCGCTCGACCGTCGCGGCCAGAGGGTCGCCCGCTTCCAGTGGCTCAGCGACCTCCAGAAGTGAGTCCAGCGACGCAGCCGGCATGGCATCGGCCGACGTGACTGCGGCGGCCAGGGATTGGCCGACACTCATCTCGACGATGGGCTTGGGCATGGCCGTCGCCACCGGGTTCAGCTCAACGGTGCGGCCCTGAACGGTCATCTTTGCGATGTCCAGCGAATCGCCCGGCACCGCATTGAGCGGGGCGTCAGTCATCTGGATCTGCCCCGGCAATGCGCTCAGCAGATCGTCGGGGGTCGCTGTGGTGGCTTGCGGAAGCGCCTGTGGCGCAGGCGCGGCGCCCGGCTGTGCTGCATCACGCGCCTGAATTTCGGCCAGTTGCTGATCGATCATGCCCAGCAACCATTGCTCAGGGGTCAACTCCTGGGGCGCTTCATTGCCCTGGCTGACACTGCCGTCTGCCTGCAGCACCTGACCCTGCTCGGCCGCCAACACCGGCAGTGGGCCTTGCAGCGAGGGGGCAGCAATTTCGGAAGACAGATCGTCACCCGCGCTCGACGCCAGCAGCATGCGCTCGCCGAAACCGCGCATGGCATTGCCAGCCATGGCTTGACCAACAGTGGCCTGCCCGCCGTGGCTCGCACGCGCAGCAACCGGCACCGCGGATTCGCCACTGGCTGCCGTACGCGTTGCTGATATCGACTGGATCATCATCCCTTGTCTCCGGCTTGGAACATATCAATGCGCTGGTAGGCGGCACGCCCTTCGGCGTGCTCGAGGTGGTTCAACAGCAGCAGGCGCAGACGCTCGCACTCTTCGGCGCAGGCTTGCAGGCCTTCCCCGTGGAGCTGCTTGAGGCGGCTCTTGGCCGCGTGCGTCGGCTCGTCCAGTTCAAGCCGACCGGCCAGTGTTTCGAGACACTGACGAATCGCCGCATCAACCGTGGCCACGGCGGTCCAGTCATTGCTCTGCAACGCCGCCTGCAATTCGCCGTGCAGCGCCATCAGGCGCTCGCTGTCACTTACGGGCGGCACTGACGCCCTCCCAGCCCTCTCGGAGAATGCCGAGCAGGTTGATCACTTCGTCCAGCCCTTCCAGCGACAGCGACACGCTGACGTCCGAGAGCCGGTAGATGCAGTACTCGTACAGCCGCGCCAGCCCTTGAACCACCTCGCCGCCGCCCTCTTCATCGAGCGCACCGTTGAGGCCGTTGAGGATGTTCATGCACTTTTCCAGCGATACGCCCTTCTGCTGGTACCGTTTGTGCTCGATGTGGCCGCGGGCGCGGGCCAGCTCGTCCAGCAGGCCGTCCATCAGCACCAGCACCAGTTCGTAGGGCGAAGCCGAGGCAGCACGTGCCTCGAGGTCTACCGAGCGGTAGCTGTCATAACTGTCGTTGGGGTGATAGCTGTTCATGAGAACAATCCGTTAGCTTGCGATGTGGTGGGCATCGAGAACATTCCGCTGGTCTGCTCCATGCTCTGCATGGTCTGCATCATGCTGGTGAACTGCCGCAGGTAGCGGCTGTAATGGGTGTCGTACTGCTGCTGGAGCGTCTCGAACTGCTCGTCGATGCGGCGCAGGCTCATGTCCAGCGTGTCCATGCGGCTCTTCAGCAGGCCGTTGGTGCTGCTGGTGTAGCTGGCAACAGTCTTGTCCATGCTCTCCAGCAGCTTGTCGGTGCCGGTGAACAGCTCCTCGAAGCCCGCAGGATCGTTGGCTACGGCGGCCTCGAAACGCTTGGCATCGATCGTCAGCTTGCCGTTACGGTCGGCGCTGATGCCGAATTCGATCAGGCTCTTGCCGCCGAAGTCGGCACGCAACAGGCTGTTGAGGCGGCTTTCGATGGAACGCACGCTGGAATCGCCGGCCAGGGCGCCGCGTTTGGCGCTATCGCTGCCGCTGCCGCTGGCGGTCAGCGAATCGAAACTGGTCATCAGGGCGTTGAAGGCGTCGATGAATGTCTGTGCCTTGGCCTGTGTGCCGGCTTTGTCCTGGCCCACCGTGACGGTCAGCGGGGTGTCGGTCGCCGCATGCGTCTTGCTCACGGTCAGGCTTACGCCGTCGATGACGTCAGTAAAAGTGTTGCTGGCGCTGGTCAGCTCGATGCCGCCCGCGCCATAGCTGCCACCCATACGAACCATCGCGTCCTGGGCAGTCGATAGCGCGGTCGTGGTCGCGGCAGCGTTGCCCGCCATGCTGAGGCTGAAGGCATTGGCGGCGCCGGTTTGCTCACTGCTGACGACCAGACTGACCGCGCCGTTGCTGCGCACCAGGGTCGCTTGCACACCGAGACCGGCGTCGTTGATCGCCGTGGCGGCATCGCCAAGCGTGGCGTACTGGCTGAGGTCGAACGATTGGGCATTCAGCGTCAGGGTGCCGCTCAGGCTGCCATCGACCAAGCCCTGTACCGCGACCTGCTGCTTGCTGGCCAGGCGCTCGACGAAAAAGTCATAGGTACCGGCCGTTGCGGTAGTGCCCACGCTAGCCGTGGCATAACCCTCCTGACTGAAGGTTGCACTGTTGGTCAACATGCTCGATGTGCTGCTGTTGAGCTTGGTGATGGCGGACTTGAAGGTCGTCATCGACGTGCGCAGCGAATTCAGCGCTTCACGCTGGGCCTTGTAGCGGGACTCGTTGCGGTTAAGCCGATCCAGCGACGACTGAACTTCGTAAGTCGCCAACTGCGTCGACATCTGCTGTACGTAATCGGAATTTATAGCCATCACCATCCCCTCTTGTTGTTTCTAGAGCAGATTGCATGCCAGGTCTGAAACGCCCGCGATATGGGCCTTCCAGCAAACGGCATGCAGAAAAAAGGCTTCCGCAACATGACAGGACTAGGAAACGGGGAAGTGCCGTTTCCGCCTCGACGCGGGCGGAGCATCTGTCTGTAAAGGCGACGTCAGCAGTGAGGTAGTTAAAGGCCAAACCGAAAAGGATTAATTCCTTGATGGCGACGATAGGCCTGTCGCGGCAAGGCGCCTCTTACAAGCTGTCGTGGTGTGGATCGCTGAAGCGGAGCTGGGCCCGATCGAGATATGGGTCAATGCCGCCATGGCCACGGTCTTTGGGCCGGTCTACAAGACCAGCGCCGCGGAATTCAAGCGGGTCACCGAGGTGACTTATCTGGGTTTTGTTCACGGCACGCTGGCGGCGCTGCGCTACATGGAGGGCGTACGGCTGAAGGGAGCTGTGGCTGAAGCCGCTAACGGGAGCTGAGAATCCGCAGAAGCGCGGACGAATGTCTTTGCGCCTCAATAGGCCTGCGGCGAATACAGCCGCGCATCCTGCCCACAGGCGAGCAGCTGCTGAAGAATGTCGTGATGCATGGCGAGCAGCTTGCCGTTGTGCTCGTTGAATTGCTGACACTGCACAGCGAGATCACCGACTTGCCGCCAATGCTGCTGAAGGGAGTCACCGCGCTCACCCGTGCAGCTGGACAGCAGGCGGCGCATGCCAACACCCGAGGTTTCCAGACCGAAAGCCGCGAGCACCTTGCTGCGTCGCTGGGCGCGCGCGGCGATGGCTTCGACGCGCACGGTGATCTGCAGGTTGATGCGGTCGATCTCCGGCACGTCGCGCTCGAGCAGACGTCCGTAGAGCGCCTGCATCAGCTCGCGCAAGGCGAGGTAATCGCCGCAATCCTGCTGGAGATCGTCATCGACGACTGCCAGCAGCTTATCGCGCTGGCTCACGCATCGTTTCCGCGGTGATAGCTGAGCATGCTGCTGGCCAGATCACCCACGTCGGTAGAGATCTCGCCGCGCTGCAGCGCTTGCTTGATGGCCGCCACCCGGTCCAGATCGACCTCGGGCATGGCGCGCAGGGCGTCGTGCATCTGCTCCAGCGGCAGGCTTGTGGCCGGACGCGCAGCAGGCTGGGCCGTGGGGCGCGCACTGGCCGGACGCGCCGAAGCGGTCTCGGTGGGCATTGCAATGGCGGGCTTGAACTGCCGGCTGATTTCCATGATTTCGTTCCAACTCAGTGGTTACTGCCAAACAAGCGACCGCTAAGGCGCAAACCTTAAATGTTTTTTTGCTGGGGCTGACAGGCGGGCCGCCTGACGCCGTTTCCAAGCGCCGTGTTCAGGCACTCCTACTCAGGCGATCTGATTGCGCCACCAGGTCTGCGCGGCCAGACCGTCCTGAATTTTCTGTTCCTGCGCCATAAGCAGCTGCTGCCACTGCTGCATCTTGGCGTCGATCACATGCTCAACCACCTTCTCGCTGCGCATGGCCTGCAGCAGCTCCTGCTGAATACGCACCAGGGCCTGCTCGGCCACGGCCAGTTCGCGCCGCTGCAGCTCGACCATCTTGTACAGCGTGGCCTTGTAGCGCTGCTGATTGTCGCGCTGCAGCGGCGTGCTCATCGGCACGGAGAACCCGCACAGGCGGCTGAGACCGGTGATGTTGTTGCGATAGCGCTGGCAGAGGTTTTGCTGGTACTGAACCTGCCCGAGCATCTGCTTGACCCGGTTGCCGCGCAGGCTGGCCAGGCGTGTGAGCGTTTCGATCTGCTGCTTCATGGCTTCCTGATGATGCTCTGCAGGATGGTGAGACTGGTTTCCAGCTCCGCCGCCTCGCCCACTTCCTGACGCAGGAAGCGTTCGATGGTGGGTGCGAGCTGCACGGCGCGGTCGGTCTTGATGTCCGCGCCAGGGCTGTAGCCACCCAGCGGGATCAGCTCCTTGATCTTCTCGTAGGTGCTGTAGAACTCCTTGAGCTGCCGCGCGGCGCCCAGGTGCGGCGGCTGGCCGACCTGGCTCATGCAGCGGCTGACCGAAGCGCAGATGTCGATGGCCGGGTAATGCCCGGCGTCCGCCAGTCGACGCGACAACACGATGTGGCCATCGAGAATTGCACGCGCGCAATCGACGATCGGGTCCTGCTGGTCGTCACCCTCGGCGAGAACGGTGTACAGCGCACTGAGGCTGCCGTTGTCATTGGCGCCATTGCCGGCGCTTTCGACCAACTCCGGCAGCATACCGAACACAGACGGCGGATAGCCCTTGGTCGCTGGCGGCTCGCCGAGGGCCAGGGCAATTTCTCGCTGGGCCATGGCGTAGCGGGTCAGCGAATCGACCAGCAACAACACATCGTTGCCCTGGTCGCGGAAATAAGCGGCGATGCTGTGGCAAAGCTCGGTGGCCTTGAGGCGCATCAGCGGCGATTCGTTGGCCGGCGCCACCACCACGACGGCCTTCTTCAGGCCCTCTTCACCCAGCGAATGCAGCAGGAACTCCTGCACCTCGCGCCCGCGCTCACCAATCAGCCCGACCACCACGACGTCAGCCTTGGTCTGTCGCGTGATCATGCCCAGCAGCACGCTTTTGCCCACACCGGAACCGGCGAACAGGCCGACGCGCTGGCCCTTGCCGAGGGTGAGCATGGAATTGATCGCCCGCACGCCGACGTCCAGCGGTTCACTGACCGGCTTGCGCTTGAGCGGATTGACCGAAGGCAGCTCGGTGGGCAGCGGATCGCGCCCGCTGAGCTTGCCCATTTCGTCCAGCGGCTCACCGAGGCCGTTAACCACACGCCCCAGCCAGGATTCGTCGATATGCAGCTTGGCATCATCCGGCGCCGGAAATACGCGCGATCCGGAGGTCAGCCCCACCGGTTTCTTGAAGGGCATCAGGTAGGTGATGTCGCGGTTGAAGCCCACCACCTGCGCTTCGAGCATGCTGCCGTCGCCCTGTTCGACGAAACAGCGCTGGCCGGTCATGCGCTGGCAGCCGAGGCTTTCCAAGAGCATGCCGGAGACGCGCACCAGCCGGCCGCTGACCTTCGCCAGCTGCACCGTGTCCAGCGAGCGCAACGCCTCGTCGAGCCGGAAGCTCTCGCGCAGGGACATCTCAGGCTTCCGCCCTGATGTGCTCGCCCAGCGTGTCCATGCATGAATCAAGGCGCTGCTGGCAGCCGATATCGGCTTCGGCCTGCGCCGTGATCACACGGCACTCGCCGAGCGCCAGCTTTTCATCCGGGATCAGACGCCAGGCCGCCGCACGCTCGGGTGCCAACTCCTTGATCCGGTTGCATTCCTCGGGGTTGAGCAAGATGCGCACGTCTTCCTGATCACCCGGCATGGCCGCCAGGGCTTCCTCAGCCAGGGTCAGCAACTGCGTCGGATGCAGGGTCAGTTCACAGCGGATCACCTGCTTGGAAACCTTCTGCACCAGCTCCAGCAGTTGCTCGCGACGCGCCTGTTCGAATTCCTGCCGGAAGTGCTCGAAACGCTCGACCAGTTCATCCAGCGGCCGGGCCGCTTCGTCGAATGCGCGACGTCCCATGACACGGCCTTCTTCACGACCGATCGCCTTGCCGTCCTCGACACCGCGCTCGAAACCTTCGCGATGTCCGGCTTCACGACCCTGCTCCAGGCCCTGCTCGTAGCCCTTGTCGATGCCTTCCTGAAAGCCATCGGCAACGGCGCGCTGCAGCGCCGCCGGGTCACCGGCCACGCTGTCGGCCAGTTCAGAGGCGGTGCGCACGCGAGGCGGGAAGCGGAACGGCCGCCAGGAGCGACCTTCACCTTTGATGATCTTGATGCTCATCGGCGCTTACTCGACGGTCTGTTCGCGGAACAACTGAACCTGCAGGTCGCCTTCGTTGGACATATCCCGGACCACGGCCATGATGTCCTTGCGCACCTGCTCCACCCGCGACAGCGGCACTGGGCCCTGGCGACGGTTGATCGACTCCATCTGCTGCGCCTGGCGCTTGGGCAGCGCCCCCTGGATGGCATTCACCAGCGCCGGCTCGGCGCCCTTGAGCGCAACCACCCACTCTTCCAGCGGGATCACTTCAAGCAGCGTTTGCAGCACATCCTGGTTCTGCCGGGACAGAATGAAGAAGTCGTACATTTCATCTTCGATCTTGCCGACCAGTTCTTCGTTGTGCGCGCGCAGCAGTTCGAACATCTGGTCTCGGTTGCCCTTGAACCGGTTCATGATGTCTGCGGCCTGCTTCACGCCACGCACCTGTGAACCCTGGTTCGTGAGCACTTGCAGACTGCGATCGATGAGCTGCTCCAGCTCGGCGATCACGTCGCTGTTGACCTCGCTCAGGTTGGCGATGCGGTACAACAGCTCGTCCTGACGCTCGGCCGGCATGCACTCGAGCACGTCGGTGGCCATGCCAGGCGGCAGGAAGGCGAGGAACACCGCCTGCATCTGCGCGTGCTCCTTGGCGATCAGCGCGGCGAACTGCTTGGGGTCCAGCCACTCCATCTTCGCCATCTTGGCGCGAATTTCTTCGCCATAGATGGAGTCGAGCAGCGAACGGGTGATGTCGCCACCCAACGCCTTGCCGAGCATGCCGGACAGGTAGGTGCGCGACGCACCCTTGATGCTGCTCTGCTCCTTGTAGTCATCGAAGAAGCGGCTGATCACATCGGAGACCATCGGCTGCTTGACGTTGGACAGACGCGCCATCGCCTGGCTGATGCTGATGATTTCCTCGCGGGAGAAGTTGCGCAGGATGCCGGCCGAAATATCATCGCCCATGCTCAGCATGAGGATGGCCGCCTGGTCCAGCGAACTCACCGAGCGCAACTGCACCGGGCGCGCCTTGATTTCCTTGCTCGAGCCGGTCGCCGATTCAGCTGGCTGGGTTGAGTTCTCTTTCATTGCGGCCTATCCAATGCTTGATGACTTCCGAAACGCGCTCCGGGTCGTTCTTGGCAAGCATCTGCAGATGCTCGATCTGTAGCTCCAGCCCCGAACCGGGCGCTGGCAGGCGAATTTCCGAAAGCGGATTGAGTTCGCCGAATACGTGTATGCCGTCGCCACTGGGTCGCGGGCTGGCCAGTGTTGCGCGCGTTTCCGCCTCGATCGGCAGCGGACCCTGCATCCCCGTCAGGGTGCCTTCCAGGGCCACCGGATCGGTCTCAACTGGCGCGTTGCGCTGGGTCAGGCTGCGCACGGCAGGGCGCACCACAATCAGCAACAGCAGCAGCGCGATCAGGCCGGCAACGCCCAGCTTGGCCAAAGCATGCACCTGGCTGTTTTCCCACCAGGGCACCTCATCAAGCGTGGTTTCCACACTGGCGAAGGGCAGCACGCTCAAGGTCAGCAGGTCGCCACGCGCCTGCTTGAAGCCAACCGCGCTGCGCACCATCGCCTCGAGTTCGGCGCGGGCCTCGTCGCTCCAGCCACCTTCTGGCGCGGCGGCGGCGTTGAGCACCACCGCGACGCTCTGCTGGCGCAGGGCAAAACCGGCGTGCTTCACGTGGATTACGGTCTGGTCGTAATCCAGTTGACGGGTAGATTCTTCGCGCAGGGAGGTCGCACCCTTGGTTTCGCCCTTGACCGGCTTGGGCTCCTCGCCCTCCTTTGGCGGCGCAACAGGCCGGTTGGCCAGCGAGCCGGGCACACCGAGCGCCAGCTGATCGAGCGCGCTTTCGTTACTCAGCACTTCGCGACGCAGACGCGGGGTTTCGCCATAGGACTGCAGCGTCTCTTCCTTCTGGCTGAAATCGATATCGGCCGCGACGCTGATGCGGTAGTTGCCGCTGCCCAGTACCGGCGCCAGCACTTCTTCGATATTGGCCACCGCCTTCTGCTGATAGTCCTCCACGGCACCCCAGTTCTGCGCCGGGCCACCGCCGACATTCAAGCCGCGCGACAGCAGGGCGCCGTATTGATCGACCACGCCAACATCTTCGGGCTTGAGGTTGGGCACGCTGCCAGCAACCAGATTGATGATCGCACTGACCTGATCGGCGCCCAGCTTGTAGCCGGGCTCCAGCTGCAGCATCACCGAGGCCGTGCTCGGCGCACGCTTGCTGACCACGAAGGAGCTGTTCTCCTCCTGCGCCAGGTGCACACGGGCATGCTGAATTCCTTTGAGCGACATCACGGTGCGCGCCAGCTCGCCTTCGAGGCTGCGCTTGAGACGCACGTCCTGGACGAACTGGCTGGTGCCCAACGGCTCTTCCTTGTCGAACAGCTCGTAGCCGGACGGCAGGGCAACTTTCACACCCTTGGCGGCGAGCAGCATGCGCGCCTGGGACAGCTGGTCCTCGCGCACCAGAATTTGGCCACTTTGGGGATGGATGCGGTATTGCACAGCCTCGGCATCGAGCACCTGCATCACCTCGGCGACCGGAAAGGCCTCACCGGCGCCATGCAGCGGACGGAACGAACCGTTATCGCGCCACAGGTAGAAGGCCACGGCCACCGCCAGCGCGGCGGCAATTACTGCCATGCCGGCGAGCGTTACCCGCGGGTCGAGCTGGAGGCCGCCGGCGGGCAGCTTGCTTTTGATTTTCTGCAGCACGTCTTAGCTCTCACGCCGGGTCAAAGCGGCGTTCTCATGACGTCGTCAAACGCCGTGGTCAGTTTGTTGCGCACCTGCAGCAACGCGGAAAACGACACGCTGGCCTTTTGGCTGTCGATCATGGCGCCCACCAGATCGTCGCTCTTGCCGCTGTCCACGGCGGCCATGGCAGCGCCAGCCTGATGTTGCTGCGCATCGACCGAACGCATCGCCGCCATGAACATCCCGCCCGCATCGGGCGCCGCCTGGTCAGCCGGTTTGATGGTCGTGCCACTGGCGACATCCTGAAGCTGCTGCATCCGGCCCAGCAGATCCTGCTGCACCTGAGTGATTGAACTCATCGCTGGCTCTCCCTTGTAAAACTCAGAAATTCAGCTCGATGCCCTGCTCGCGCATGGCATTGAGGCGGTAGCGCAAGGCGCGCGACGTCATGCCGAGGCTGGCCGCCGCCTTGGTCTTGTGCCCATCGAACTTGCGGATGGTGTCGATCACGTGCTGGTACTCGGCCCACTTGCCGCTGGCGCGCAGGGCGGCTTTGCCGGACTCGACCGCGGGCAGCGGCAGCCGCTCGCTGCGCACTTCGGCTTGAGGCGGTGCGGCCAGCCCGAGATCCTGCGGCTGGATGAACAAGCCATTGCGCAACACCAGAGCGCGTTGCACGGTGTTTTCCAGCTCGCGGGCGTTGCCCGGCCAGTCGTGCTGCAGCAGTGCGCGGCAAGCATCACTGGTAAACAGTTCTTCGTCGGCTTCCTGTGGCGCGTACTTGGCCACGAAGCGGCGAGCCAGCGGCAGCACGTCTTCCTTGCGCTCACGCAGCGGGCTGATGTGCAGCGGCAGCACGTCGAGACGAAACATCAGGTCGGCACGGAAACGCCCTTGCGCCACTTCCGCCTGCAGATCGCGGTTGGTCGCGGCGATGATGCGCATGTTGAGCTCGATTTCCCTGCGCCCGCCGAGGCGCTCCACGCGCTGTTCCTGCAGAACGCGCAGCAGCTTGGCTTGCAGCCCCAGGGGCAATTCACCGATTTCATCGAGCAGCAGCGTGCCGCCGTTGGCCAGTTCGAATTTGCCTGGCTGCGCCGTCACTGCGCCGGTAAAGGCGCCCTTTTCATGGCCGAATAGAATCGATTCGAGCATCTGTTCAGGGATAGCGGCGCAGTTCACCGCGATGAAAGGCGCATCGGCGCTGGCCGAGAAACGATGGATGTAACGCGCCATCAGCTCCTTGCCGGTGCCGGTTTCACCGGTGATCAGGATCGGTGCCCGGGTCAGCGATACACGCTGCGCCATGGCCAGTAGGCGGCGGCCAGCCTGGGAGCAGGAGACGAAACTTTCCTGCGCGGCGTCAGCGAATTCCTGGCGGCGCAACAACGCGCTTAATTGACTTTCGCTGAACGGCGACAACAAGTAGTCGACACAACCCAGCTCAAGTAAAGCGGCCGCCTTTTCCTGATCGGCATACTGCACGACCGGAATAGCACTGACCGAGCGCCCACGGCGAATAAGTGAATCGACCTGCGTATAGAGAGTTGGCTGTTGCATGCCGCTGATCAGAATAAAAACCAGCGACGCGCCCTTCAATGCGGCGTTATCCAGATCATTCGGGCCGGCATAGGAAAAGACCGCACAACCTTCCTTGCGCAGACCGGCTTCAAGGAACTCGCAACCCGCCTCTGCGGGATTGCCGACAATAAGTATTTTCTTGCGCGCCGGCGCTGGAGCGAATAGCTCTTCGCGGGAGTAGTTCATTGCATGACTGACACTGTTCAATGTGACCACCTTGGCGCTGTTACGCCTGTTGCTCGAGCACAACGCCGGATTCGCCGAAAAATTTATTTAAGTCTTCCGGAACTTCTGTCGCCCTGCCTGTCCTACTCGCCGAACGAGACAGGTAACTGCAGCCGACCACTCCGAAACAATTGCGCGCACGCTAACAAGCCCGCCCGGAACCGCCCAATCAGTTCCGCTAAAATTAAATCAATTGCTCATAGCTGATCTCAAAAAAGATCAATTGATACCTATTGATTTAATCCTTCCTCGCGCCCAAGCCTAGACTGGCGGCACGCTAGAGCCGTGCCCGTGACCTCAGGCCTCGCACACCCGCCCTGGCCAAACACTCTTCTGCTTATTCCCGCGCGACAGGCCCTAGCCCGCCGCGCAAGAACCAGGAAATACCGTTCACAACATGTCTGGCAATTCAAAAGTCCACCATGGCGTGCCCGCCCAAAGCCTGACTGTTTTGAAACCGCAGAAGCTTGGCCGGCATCACCACAAGATTCCTCAGTTCATCAAGGAAACCACCAACAAGAACCCACGCTTGATGGGCGATTACTTCTTGCGCAATTACCGAATCAGTCTTGAGCTGAGCAAGGTGGATGTGCAAGAGCCGGCGGATAAAGCGCCGGAGTGCATTTATCGCTCGCCGATGGGAAAAGTTGGCTTCTCAATTGATCGGGCACTGCTTACCGAGGCACTCGAGTGCTATTACGGCGGAACCATAGTGCCCAGCCAGGAAGCACCGCCGATCAGCACCTCCGAACAACGGATGCGTGATCGACTGGGACTTGATCTGACTTATATCTTTGCGCGTTCAATATTATCCGGCGATACGTTTGGCGAACTTGAGCGCTATGAAAACGATTACGAAGAAACAACTTGGGAATATGTTGCTGAGTTCGAATACATCAGCCATCTGACCAATAGCCGTTCATCGATCTTCATTCATCTGGACACCGATCTGGTCGATGAACTGACCAGTCGCCTGGCCGGCCCGTTACCTGCTCGGCTGACAGGCAACCCGGTTGATCACATCAAACACCTGCCGGTACGGCTGGATTGCGTGGTCGCCTCGGTACAGATGCCACTGTCGCAAGTGCTTGCCCTGCAGCTCAACGACATTCTCATGGTGCGCCCGCTGGATCGTTACGAGGTGCGCATCAACCAGCAGAAGCTCTTCCGGGGGACTGTCTTCGAAGAAGACGGCGCCTTGTTCCTCACTTCACTTGAAAGCGTGAAATCCCAATGACCGGTCAACTGTCCGACAACGAATTCGAGAACCTCATCAACGAGGGCGACCTGAGCCTCGACGGCACCGATGAGCCGGCCGCTGCACCAGCCCCACAGCCCCAGGCACCGCGTCAGGACCTTAGCTTCTTCGGCAAGATTCCGGTCAACGTCACGCTGGAAGTGGCGTCGGCTGAAATTTCGCTGAAAGAGCTGATGGAATGCGACACCAGCAGCGTCATCGTCCTCGACAAGGTGGCTGGCGAGCCGCTGGACGTGAAGGTCAACGGCACCCTGTTCGCCAAGGCCGAGGTGGTGGTGATGAATGGCAGCTACGGCCTGCGCATCGTCGAACTGTCTGGCGTCGGTCTGGATGCGCTGACGCAATGAATCTGCGTCGCGGGCTGTCGCTGCTGTGCCTGTTGCTGATCGGCCTGTTCCCGCTGGCGGCACAGGCTGCCGGCGGCGAAATCACCCTGTTCAACCTGAACGATACGGAGAACGGCCAGGAATTCAGCATCAAGCTGCAGATCCTGATCATCATGACGCTGCTGGGCTTCCTGCCGGCGATGCTGATGATGATGACCTGCTTCACCCGCTTCATCATCGTGCTGGCCATCCTGCGCCAAGCCATCGGTTTGCAACAGAGCCCGCCGAACCAGGTGCTGATCGGTATCGCGCTGATCGTCACCCTGCTGGTGATGCGCCCGGTCTGGCAGGAGATTCATAGCGCCGCCTTCGAACCCTTCCAGAACGACGAAATCAGCCTGGAACAGGCGCTGGACGTTTCCAAAGCCAGCCTTTCTGGTTTCATGCTGGCGCAGACCAACAAGACCTCGCTGGAGACCATGGTGTCGCTGGCCGGCGAGGAAGTGCCGGAGAACCTCGACGACCTGGACTTTTCCCTGCTGCTGCCGGCGTTCGTGCTGAGCGAGCTGAAGACGGCGTTTCAGCTGGGCTTCATGATCTTCGTGCCGTTTCTGGTGATCGACCTGGTGGTCGCCAGTGTGCTGATGGCGATGGGCATGATGATGTTGTCGCCGATGATGATTTCGCTGCCGTTCAAGCTGATGGTGTTTGTGTTGGTGGATGGGTGGGCGTTGTTGATGGGGACCCTGACCACCAGTATTCAGCCGTTTTAGGGGGCGGTGAGATGAGTCATCGCTCCTCCTATGCCTCAGCGGCCGAACGATCTATCGCTTCTCGTAGCAGCGTGATGGGACGCCCAGTCTTTTCTTGCGATCAGGCGCTGGCGCAGACCTTCATGCACGACGCCGCGCTTTCCTCGGCTGGGACTACAGGTTGCGCCTTGCACGGCGCGTCACTTTTTCTTGTGTGGCCAAGAAAAAGTAACCAAAAAGAAGGCCACCCCTGCATCCGGGTTTTGCTGCGCAAAACTTCCCTCGCTCCGGCGCTGCTCCGGGGGTCGTCGCGAAGGGCCATCCCTGGCCCATCGCTCCTCGCTCGGCATCCATGCCTCGCGACCCCCTACGCAACTCCTACGCTCGGCCTCCTGAAGGGGACTCGGGAACGAGCCGTCTGGAAGTTCTTGAATGGCAACAGCAACAAAGCGCTTCAATCTTCGGCGGGCTTCGTAGGGTGGAAAACTGCGAAGCATTTTCCACCGCAATTGATACGTCGCTCGGTATCAAACTTCGCCTCCAAAAAGCGGTGGGTAAGCTTCGCGTTACCCACCCTACGATCGGCCGAAACTCGCACAACCGCTTCGCTGCACGGCCCATCAAACACCACCGAATCGCCCCTTTCAGGAGGCCGAATGGAATCGCTGCGTAGAGGGGCGAGCGGCATGGATGCCGCGAGAGCCGTGAAGGGCCATGGATGGCCCTTGCGCGGCGACCCTCGGAGCAGCGATGGAATGAGGGAAGTCGAGCGCAGCGAACCGGGGACGCCTAGTCCGATGCAGGGGCAAGACCTTTTGGTTCCTTTTGGCGGGGCGGCCATCCGTGCGACTGCCAAAAGGGACTCGCCCAGCAGGGCGAAACCATCGCGTCGGCCAACTGCGCCAATGGGCCCTGATGAAAGTAGTTCGAACCCAAGCCCAACAGCTTCGCGACCAAGACCGCTCCCCCAAACAGCACAGCCAACGCTGCCGTTCGCCGCTCGGCCAAGCGGTGTTCCCGCCGCTACCTCCCAGGTGCTCCCATGCTAACCCCCGACACCGCCGTCAACATCGTCTCCAACGCCATCCACGTCATCGTGCTGGTGGTCTGCGTGCTGGTGGTGCCGAGCCTGCTCGGCGGCCTGCTGATCAGCATTTTCCAGGCAGCCACCCAAATCAACGAACAGATGTTGAGCTTCCTCCCCCGCCTGCTCACCACCCTCGGCATGTTGGTGTTTGCCGGGCACTGGATTCTGCGCACCTTCAGTGACCTGTTCATCGAAACCTTCACCCAAGCCGGGCGGCTGGTCGGTTAGCCGTGGGCAACGAACCCATCATGCAGGCCGGTCAGTACCTGCAGTCGTTGCTGGGCTACTGGTGGCCGTTCTGCCGGATCATGGCCGTGTTCAGCCTGGCGCCGATGTTCAGCCACAAGTCGCTGAGCATCCGCGCGCGCGTACTGCTGGCCATGGCCCTGACGGTCGTGCTCACCGCCGCCCTGCCGCCGACCGCGCCCATCGACCCGCTGTCGATGAAGGGCATCCTCACGGCACTGGAGCAGATCGCTATGGGGCTGCTGCTCGGCGTGGCGCTGATGCTGGTATTCACGGTGTTCACCCTGATCGGTGACATCGTCTCCACCCAGCTCGGCCTGTCGATGGCGGTGTTCAACGACCCCATGAACGGTGTGTCGTCGGCCTCGATTGTCTATCAGCTGTATTTCATCCTGCTGGCGCTGCTGTTCTTCGCCACCGACGGGCATCTGGTGATCGTCACTATCATTTACCAGAGCTTCGTCTTCTGGCCCATCGGCAGCGGCATTCACTTCGACGGCTTGCAGACCATCGCCATGTCCTTGAGCTGGGTGATTTCCGCCGCCCTGCTGATTGCCCTGCCCATCGTCTTCTGCATGACGCTGGTGCAGTTCTGCTTCGGTCTGCTCAACCGCATCTCGCCTGCGATGAACCTGTTTTCGCTGGGCTTCCCCATGGCGATCATCGCAGGGCTGACGCTGATCTACCTGACCCTGCCCAACCTCTCGGAAGCCTACCTGCACCTGACCCGCGAGTTGCTGGGCAACATCGGCGAGATTTTGCGGAGTGGCCGCAATGTCTGAGAACAGCACCCAGGACAAAACCGAAGAGGCCTCCGAGCAGAAACTCAAGAAGAGTCGCGACGATGGCCAGGTCACTCGCTCCAAGGACGTCGCCACCACCGTCTCGTTGCTGGCGACGTTGCTGGTGCTGAAGTTCAGCTTTGGTTTCTTTTTCGATGGCCTGCAGCAGGCGTTCAGCTACTCGTACATCAACTTTCATCACAGCGAGATGACGCTCGATGACCTGCAGCTGATCCTCACCCACAACCTGCTGGTATTCATCAGCGTGCTGCTGCCGTTGCTGGTGACACCGATTCTGGTGGTCGCCTTCGCCTTGGTCCCGGGCGGCTGGGTGTTCGCTTCGAAGAACTTCGCCCCCAAGTTCAGCAAGCTCAACCCGATTACCGGTTTGGGACGGATGGTCGGCGCGCAGAATTGGACCGAGCTGCTCAAGTCACTGCTGAAGATCACCACCCTGCTCGGCGTCGCCATCGGCCAGCTCTATTACGCCGCGCCCAAGCTGATCGCCCTGCAACGCAGCGACATCAGCAACGCCATCGGCAGTGCCTTTTCGCTGACGTTCGACCTGGCGATCGCGTTGCTGATGGTTTTCCTGCTGTTCTCGCTGATCGATATCCCGCTGCAGCGCTTCTTCTTCCTGAAAAAAATGCGCATGACCAAGCAGGAGCGCAAGGAAGAGCACAAAAACCAGGAAGGCCGCCCCGAAGTAAAGGCGCGGATCAAGCAGCTGCAGCGCCAGCTGGCCCAACGGCAGATCAGCCGAGTGATCAAGGACGCGGACGTGGTGATCGTCAACCCGACGCATTACGCCGTGGCGCTCAAGTACGACCCGAAGAAAGCCGAGACGCCCTTCGTCATCGCGCGTGGTGTCGATGAAACCGCGCTGTATATCCGCAAGCTGGCCCAGGCCAACAATCTGGAAGTGGTCGAGCTGCCACCGCTGGCGCGGGCGATCTACTTCAGCACCCAGGTCAACCAGCAGATTCCGGCGCCGCTCTATACCGCGGTCGCCCACGTACTGACTTACATCCTCCAGCTCAAAGCCTGGAAACAGGGTCGCCGGGCCAAGCCCAGGCTGGCCAGCGACATTCATATCCCCGAAGAACTGTTCAACCGAGCACGATCATGAGCCTGATTCAGAAACTGACCCCGACCTTCAGCAGCGGTCGGATTGGAATCCCGCTGATCATCCTGTCGATTCTGGCGATGATCATCCTGCCGCTGCCACCGCAGCTGCTGGACGTGCTGTTCACCTTCAACATCGCCATGTCGATCCTGGTGCTGCTGGTCAGCGTGTCATCGAAAAGTCCGCTGGATTTCTCGCTGTTCCCGACGGTGATTCTGATCACCACGCTGATGCGCCTGACGCTCAACGTCGCTTCCACGCGGGTGGTGCTGCTCGAAGGTCATACCGGCACGGGCGCAGCGGGCAAGGTGATTGAAGCCTTTGGTGAGGTGGTCATCGGCGGCAACTTCATCGTCGGCCTGGTGGTGTTCATCATCCTGATGATCATCAACTTCATCGTCATCACCAAGGGCGGTGAGCGGATCTCGGAAGTGACCGCGCGCTTCACCCTGGACGCCCTCCCGGGCAAGCAGATGGCCATCGACGCCGACCTCAACGCGGGTCTGGTGACCAACGAAGAGGCCAAGGCCCGCCGTCAGGAAGTGGCCAAGGAAGCGGATTTCTACGGCGCGATGGACGGCGCCTCGAAGTTCGTTCGCGGCGACGCCATCGCCGGCATCCTGATCCTGCTGATCAACCTCTTCGGCGGTTTCGCCATTGGCGTATTCGTCCATGATCTGGCCGCTGGCGAAGCTTTCAAGCAATACGCGCTGTTGACCATCGGTGACGGCCTGGTTGCCCAGATTCCAGCGCTGCTGCTGTCCACTGCGGCAGCGATCATCGTCACCCGGATCAACGAATCCAGCGACATCACCAGCCAGGTTCAGCGCCAGCTGCTGGCCAACCCGGCTTCGCTGTACACCGTAGCCGGCATTCTTTTCGTGCTCGGCCTGGTGCCGGGCATGCCGCACCTGGCGTTCATCGGCTTTGCTGCGCTGATCGGCTTTATCGCCTGGCGGGTGTCGCTGCACGAGCCGCCAGCTGCTGGCGCTGACCTGAAGGAAATTCAGGCCATTGGCCAGGCGATGGACAAGGAAAAGGCACAGTCGCTGGCATGGGAAGACATCCCGTTGGTTGAACGACTGTCGATTTCGCTGGGCTACAAGCTGGTCGGGCTGGTCAATGAAGCCTCTGGCGCGCCTCTGCCGGCGCGGGTGCGAGGCGTTCGCCAGACGTTGTCCGAGCACCTGGGCTTTCTGCTGCCCGAAGTACAGATCCGCGACAGCTTGCGGCTCAAGGCGTCGCAATACGACATCTACATCAATGGCGAGAAGATCGACGGCGCCGAACTGCACGCCGACCGCCTGATGGCGATTCCGTCGCCGGAGCTATACGGCGAGATTGACGGCATCCTCGGCACCGACCCCGCGTATCGCATGCAGGTCGTGTGGATTCAGCCGTCGGACAAGTCGCGCGCGCTGAACCTCGGCTACCAGGTCATCGACTGCGCCAGCGTGGTCGCCACGCACCTGAACAAGGTGGTGCGCGAGCACCTGCCAGACCTGTTCAAGCACGACGATGTCGAGCACCTGATGCAGCGCCTCACTCTGCAGGCACCAAAACTGGCCGAAAGCCTGAAGAACGCGCTGAGCTACACCCAGCAGATGCGTGTGTACCGTCAGCTGCTGTTGGAAGAAGTGCCGCTGCGCGATATCGAAACCATCGCCAGCACCCTGCTCGAATGCAGCGAAACCACCAAGGATCCGGTGCTGCTGGCGGCCGACGTGCGTTACGCCCTGCGCCGCAGCATCGTTTCGATGATTGCCGGTGATCGTCGCGAACTGGCGGTCTTCGTGCTGGAAAACGCGCTGGAAAACACCTTGCTCAATGCTCTGGCCATTGCCCAGCAAGCCGGCCAAGTCAGCCTGGACAACATTCCGGTAGAGCCGAGCCTGCTCAACCAGCTGCAGAACAGCATGCCGGTGGTGAAGGAGAAGCTGCGCAAGGATGGTCACCCGCCGATCCTTACCGTGATGCCACAGCTGCGCCCGCTGCTGTCGCGCTACGCGCGGGTATTCAGCCCCGGACTGCACGTGCTGTCACAGAACGAGATTCCGGATCGGGTCGGTGTGAACATACTTGGGACGTTGGGTTAATCGGTCCCGATTCTGGCCGGCTGCCAGCGATCCCCGCGACTCGTGAGGCCGGGGGATCGCCAGCAGGCTGGCTCCTACAGTGCGGAGTCCGCCTCGGAGCGGGCTGCTTTTGTAGGAGCGAGCTTGCTCGCGATCATGGGCCCTTCGTGGCTTCAGGGAGGACACAAGCCGCTTCGACTGCTTAAAGATTCTCCGCCAGGAACACCAAGCTCCGCCCATGGGCCAGGGCGGCGGCGTTCTGGTTGTAGGCTGGCCGCGCCCAGCAGTTGAAGCCATGGTCGACGCCCGGGTAGGTCTCGATCTGGGACTGCCCGACCTGCGTCATCTTTTCCTGTACGGCGGCGACTACGTCGCTGTCGATGTGGTCGTCTTCTTCGGCGAAGTGGAACAGCGTCGGGCACTTAATTTTGTCAGCCTGATCCAGACGCTTCTCAATGCTGCCGGGGTAGTAGCAGACCGCAGCATCGACGCCGGAGTTGGCCGCCAGCAGATAAGACAGCACGCCGCCCATGCAGTAGCCCAGTGAGGCTACACGTCCATTGCAGTCGTCGCGCTCACGTAGCCGCTCGGCGCTGCGGCGCAGATCATCGATGGCGAGGTCGAAGTCCAGAGCCTTCATCAGGGCAAAGGCACGCTCCCAGTCGTCGCCGTCATAACCGAGCTTGACGCCCGGCTCGCTACGCCAGAACAGGTCGGGGGCCAACACCACGTAACCATCGGAGGCGTACTGATCGGCCACCGACTGGATGTGCTCGTTTACACCGAAGATTTCCTGAATCAGCACGATGCCGGGGCCGTGACCGGCCGGAGGCAGCGCCAGGTAGCCTTTGAAGGTTTTGCCGTCTTGCGCGGGAATGTCGATCCACTGTGAAGTCATGCCTGTCTCCGTTGGGTGGCGAGTTGCCGGACACGTTTCAGCGGCGCCGAAGAGCACCGGTCGAACAGGTGCGACAGGAACAGAGGGACCCGAGTTCGCGCCGCTTAGCCTTTTGCGGCACAAGGTCGAACCGAGGACTCGGCAAAAGCGATGAGGAACATTCTGCCGTGTGTCTTGGGTCAGAGTTCTGACTTGGCTGCCCGCCTCCACTAACATGCGAGGCCGGCTTGAGCACAACAGACACGGAGACGACCGATGCACCAGGCGCCCGCGCCCGACGCCCATGCCGCCCACGGCGAGCCGAACGACCCGCGTCTCTATCGCAAGATTGCCTGGCGGCTGATCCCGTTTCTCTGCTTCTGCTACCTGGCGGCGTACCTGGACCGCATCAATGTCGGCTTCGCCAAGTTGCAGATGGCCGAGCAACTGCAGCTCAGCGAAGCGGCATTCGGCCTCGGGGCGGGCCTGTTCTTCGTCGGCTACATCCTCTTCGAAGTGCCCAGCAACCTGATCCTCAAGCGCGTCGGCGCGCGGGTCTGGATCGCGCGGATCATGATCACCTGGGGCGTGCTGTCGGCCTGCACCATGACGGTCACCACGCCTAACCAGTTTTATGTGGTGCGTTTTCTCTTGGGCATCGCCGAGGCGGGCTTTCTGCCGGGTGTGCTCTATTACCTGACGCTGTGGTTTCCGACCTACCGCCGTGGTCGGATCATCGCGCTGTTCATGATCGGCCTGCCGCTGTCGAGCGTGATCGGCGCGCCCTTGTCCGGCTGGATTCTCGGTGCCTTCGATCAGGTCCAGGGCCTGCGCGGCTGGCAGTGGCTGTTCCTGCTCGAGGGCATTCCCAGCGTGCTGCTCGGACCGCTTGCGCTGCGCCTGCTGCCCGACGGCCCAAAGCACGCCGGCTGGCTGGACATCACCGAGCAGGGTCAGGTGCTGCGCGACCTAGCCGTCGACGAGGCGCAGAGCCCGGCCAGCGGCGAAACTTTTCGTCAGGGCTTCTTCAACCTCAAAGTGTGGATGCTCGGTGGCATCGATTTCGCAATCCTGCTGAGCGCCTATGCGCTGGGCTTCTGGATGCCGACCTTTATCCGCAATGCCGGGGTCAGTGATGTTTCAGAGATCGGCCTGCTGACTGCAGTGCCCAGCATTGCCGCGGTGATTGGCATGCTGGTGCTCGGCGCCAGTTCCGACCGCTTCCGCGAGCGGCGCTGGCACATCATCCTGCCGTTCTGGATCGGCGCCGCAGCCATGGCCACCAGTACCGCCTTCACCGACAACGTGATGGCAACGGTGCTGCTGTTCTCGATCGCCCAGGCGGCGATCATTGGCGCGGTGCCGGTATTTTTCAGCCTGCCGGCCACCTTTCTCACCGGCACCGCAGCGGCAACCGGCTTTGCCCTGGCCTGCTCATTGGCGAACATCGCCGGGCTGGTCAGCAATACGCTGATCGGCGTTACGCTCGACCTCACCGGGGAAAGCGGTGCGGCACTCTGGTTCTTCGCGGCGTGTCTGGTGCTCGGCTCGCTGCTGGTGATCGCGCTGCCGGCAAAGGTGGTGAATCGCTAGTCACGCCGCCTGGGCATCAGCTCACCAATCAGCCGGGTGTATTCATCACTCGGCCGGTCCAGGGAGAAGCCCATTTCGAAACTGTCACGGCGGGAATCCTTGCGTACCCACTGGCACAGCACCACGACCTGCACTTCACGGGTTCGATCGCCAACGGTGGGCACATGCAGGCACATTTCGTAGCAGCCGTTCACGCCCAGGGGTTGCTTCGCGACCAGGCGCAGCCCGCCCATCGACAGGTCGGCCACGTAGCCCATGGGGTCGCCGCTGAGGCGGTTGGTGACTTGAATACGGCTGAGATGGCGAAAGGTGAGTCGGCTGTGTTGGCGCATGGCGAGGCTCTGGCAGTCCTTTATTCCGCAGCACTGCAGCAGAGAGCGTGCTCCCCGGCACGACGGCATGCGGTGTACCTACTGCCTGCAAGCGACCGAAACACAGCAGAAATTAAGGGCCTATCCAGCTTTTTTTCAGCTAGCGGAGCGGGGCCAAACCTCCGCTCCGCCGTTGATCAGCGCTCGGGGCGGTCCTGCTTGTTGCGCTTGAGCGCCTCTTCCTCACTGACATCGTCAGCCATGCCCGGCGGGACGTTGTAGGCACCGCCTGGAACGTCGTCTCGATCGCCTCCGGCGGCTTCGCCATTGCTGGTTCTGCTCGCCTGGTCGACACGCTCATCGCTGCGATCGTTGATCGTTTCCAGGTTCTCTTTGCCGCGTTCGGATTGATTCATGGGACCTCCGTCTGGTTGCACATTCGGACACCGCTCGGCATCCCCATAGGTTAGGAAGACGCGTGATCGCAGAAGTTGCATGCAGTGTTGTCGAGAAGACCGGCCATTCGGCAGACACGCTGAACTAATCCGGCCTGATGACGGCCAAAAAATCATCTGGGGATTTCCCCACTGCCGCCGTGTGAATCTATGCAACTGACTCGAAGCCTGCCCGTCGACACCACGCCCGTGACATGCGAGGTGGCAGCGCCTTCCAGGGCGCTTTACTTTGCCCTGCTCGACGCTCCCGACGATACCGCCGTGCGTAACCGCGCCGCTGACTACCTCAATGCCCAGCTGGACGCCGCATCCGCGCTGTCCTGCGACCTGCCGCCAGATCCGGCCGGGCTTGGGGACTGGCTGGACGCGCATACCGCCAAAATCGGCGGTCAGTACCAGGCCTACCTCGACGAACGTCGCGCCGGCGGGCCACGCCGCTATTTCACCAGCAAGGCCCATGCCCTGCACTTTCTGCGTGGCGTGGCGCCAACCAAGCTGGTCGACGGTGCCTGGCTCTATGGTCTGCTGCAACGCTGGGACGACGCGCGCTTCACCTCGCTGATCCAGACCTACCTGGAAGAGCTGGGCGAAGGCCAGCCGGAAAAGAATCATGTGGTGCTGTACCGCAAGCTGCTCGCCAGCCAGGGCTGCGACGACTGGCAGAACCTGGACGATGACAACTTTGTTCAGGGTGCCATCCAGCTGGCACTGGCCGAGCACGCCGAGCAGTTCCTGCCCGAGGTGATCGGCTTCAATCTTGGCTACGAGCAGCTTCCGCTGCATCTTTTGATCAGTTCGTACGAACTCACCGAGCTGGGCATCGACCCCTATTACTTCACCCTGCATGTGACGGTCGACAACGCCGACAACGGCCATGCGAAGAAGGCCATTCAGGGCCTGCTCGCCGCTTGGCCCCAGGTAGGCGACGGCGACGAGTTCTATCGCCGCGTCATCAACGGCTATCGCCTCAACGATCTCGGTGCGAGCACGCTTTCGGTGATCGGCGGCTTTGATCCCGAGCAGGAAGTGATGCGGGTGCTGGAAAAGAAGGCCGGCGTTGGGCAGTTCGTGCACTCCGACTACTGCCGCTTCGACGGCCGTACCGTGAACCAGTGGCTGGCCGAGCCCGAGCTGATCCCGCAATTCATCGAGACGCTGCAACGCCGCAGCTGGATCAAGCGCCACGAAGATCCGCAAAACAGCCGCTTCTGGCAGCTGATTACCGGAGAACAGGGGCCGATGTTCGGAGTTTTCAGTGGTCACGAGCAGCAATTGATCCACGATTGGATTGCCGGCGACTGGCTCGCTGAGCAGCCGGCTACCCGCGGCAAACCGCACCCGTCGTTGGCGCAACGGCAGGTGCCGTTCAACAACCGCCGGCGAATGACAGCCGAGCGGCCGGCAAAACCGGCACTGGTGCAGCAGGACACGCCGGTCAGCGACTTCGATCAGGAAACCTTGCTGCTCGAACAACAACTGACACAGCTGCCGACACGCGAGGCGCGCATGCGTCACCTGTTGCCATTGCTGGCGCCGACCCGCCATCACAGCGCGGCAGGGTTGCTGGCCGCCCGCATCTTTACTGGATTGTTCAACTGAGGCGAATTCGCCAGGGATCTCACATGACCACGGAAACTGCCCAGGACCGCGCGCTGCTGCACCTGGCTCAGGCGCTGCGCGAGCGCGGTTACCACTTCATCACCCCCACGCCACTGACCCATGAACGGGTCAATGCTCGGGTGGAAAATCAGTTGGCGAACGACCTGGAAGGCGTGTTTGGCTGGAGCCGACCCTTCCAGCATGAGCTGCTGCCACCCGCCATCTTCAGCCTGATGGATCAAGCCGGCGTGCTTGCACCCTGCGATTCCCGCTGGCGCAGCCGCGTGCGAATGTCGAGCCTCGACGGCCAGCTGTTCGTGCACTCGGCCTACCCCACCGACGCAGCGGATGCGGTGTTCTTCGGCCCGGATACCTATCGGTTCGCCAATGCGATCCTGGCCCACCTGAACAACCACAAAGGGCAGATCGGGCGCGCGGTGGACATCGGTTGCGGCTCGGGTGCAGGGGCGATTCTCACGGCCCTGGCGCGGCCCCAGGCAGAAGTCCTGGCGGTGGACATCAACCCGGCCGCGCTGCGCATGACCCGCACCAACGCGGCGCTCGCCGGCGCCGACAACCTCAAGGCACGCCACAGCGATCTGCTCAATGACATCGAGGGCGAATTCGACCTGATCCTGGCCAACCCGCCTTATCTGGTCGATCCGGACGAGCGCGCCTATCGCCATGGCGGCGGCCCCCTGGGTGCCGGGCTGTCCCTGGCGATTTTCGACGGTGCGCTGCAGCGCCTCGCGCCATGCGGCACCTTGCTGCTCTATACCGGTGTGGCGATGAAGGGCAATCAGGACCCGTTCCGCCGCGAGATCGAGCAACGCCTCGAAGGCCACGGACTGGAATGGCGATACCGCGAAGTCGACCCCGATGTCTTCGGTGAGGAGCTGCTCGACGGCGCCTATACCGAGTGCGACCGCATCGCTGCGGTGGTGCTGGAAGTGACCCGCCCGGCTGCTTGAAGCGGCCTGCAGCACCTGTACAGACACCGCGCGGAAAACGCTTCGCGGTTTTCCACCCTACACCGGCAGCAGCACCAGGCAGGCCGATAGGCTAATTAGCGAGCCGAGCGTCGATAGCAGCACCACGCGCGACACCCGCGACGCTTCGCGCCCATAGAATTCGGCGAGCATGTAAGGCCCGGTGCCGGTGGGCAGCGCACTGAGCAACAGAGCCGAATAGGCCCATAGCGTCGGCAGCTCGAAGACCTGAAAAGCCAGGAACCAGGTGATCAGCGGCTGTACCACCAGCTTCAGCGTGACCAGCGGCCATACCCCGCTGACCTTGCCGCCGGGCTGCGGCTGCGCGAGGAACAATCCCAGCGAAACCAGCGCACAGGGCGCAGCCGCGGCACCCAGCAACTTCAGCAGTGTTGCCACCGGCACCGGCAGGGCCAACCCGCTCGCCGCCCATAACCCACCCAGCATCGGCGCCACCACCAGCGGGTTACGCAGCAGTGCAACGCTGACCTTGCGCAGCGTTCGGCTGAAGCCCTGCCCGGCGTGCAACCCGGTCTCCACGCATGCCAGAGCAATGGCAAACAGCACGCACACCACGATGATCGAGGCCACCATGGCCGGCTGAAGCGCTTCGTCACCCAGCACCAGCATGCACAGCGGAATGCCGATGTAGCCAGTGTTCGCATAGGACGCCCCAAGCGCATCGAGACTGGCATCGGCCAGCGGCTGCTTTTGCAACAGTCGATAACCGAGCGTAAAGCCGAATACGCCCAGGCAGCCCACCGAGAACGCCGTGATAAAGCCCGGCTGCCAGAGCTGTTCCCACGTGGAATTGGCGACCACGCTGAACAGCAGCGCCGGCAACCCCAGCCAGACCACGAAACGATTGAGTTCGGAGGCTCCCGTCGGCCCCATGCGGCCAGTGCGGCGGCAGATAAAACCGAGGAAGATCAGCGCAAAAACCGGCAGGACGACATTAACGACGGCGGACATGGACTCTCATCGGGTGGTGACCGCCAGAGGGTGGAGGTATGGGGCGGGGTAGCAGACCTTAGCAAAAAATGGCTTACCGCATGACTGGAGGTGGATCGCTACACAACAGGCGAAGAGGCATCGGCTGAACGTTTCGCTTCAATGGCGATGAGCGAAACGTCCAACCCGCACCCGACCTCGCCCTGTTGGCGACAGCCTAGCCTCGATCTAATGCAACAACGTCGACACCGGATACCCGTTCGGCTCCGCCCGCCCGGCCGCAAACTCTGCTTCGACACGGCCGCGCATGGCATCGGCGCCCTGCGGGAAGCCGCTGCGGTCGCTGTAATCCCACTCAGTGACCAGCTGACTTTCGCTTGCCAGTGCTTTGGCACAGGAAATATCCAGCGCGGTAATGCCAGCCACAGCGCCAGCGGCGATGGCCGCGTTGACCTGTTCGGTACCGTTTTCGATGCTCAAGCCCAGACCCACAAGATCCAGCGCATCGCCGCCGATGCGGCCGTAGATCCACGGCTTGGGATCGTCGGTCAGCAACAAGCCAACGCCGGTGGCGATTTCCCGCGCACCGCAGGCGCGAATCAGGCCCTCGTTTTCGGGCACGCCGAGAAAACGGGCCAGCTTGCCCGGCATCAGCACTTCGGCCAGACCCAGCCCGATGCTGAACCAGCCGAGGCCACGCGCCAGCGTACGGGCGGAGTGGTTGGTACGGGTAACACGATGGGGAACGCTCATGAAAATTCCTCCTCAGTAGCCGCCTCAGATTGCGAGCACGGCACTCTCGGGCCCTGTGAAAACGCCGCGAGCGATGACCAGGCAAGGCGAGAGGCCGAGCGCAGCCGTTTTCACAGGGTCTGGCTCAGGGTTTGAGAACGACCTTGATGCAGCCGTCATGCTTGTCGCGGAAGGTCTTGTACATCTCCGGCCCCTGTTCGAGGCTGACGCTGTGGGTAATGACGAACGAGGGGTCGATCTGGCCTTCCTGAATGCGCTTGAGCAGATCATCGGTCCAGCGGTTGACGTGGGTCTGCCCCATGCGGAAGGTCAGGCCCTTGTTCATCGCCGCGCCAAAGGGGATCTTGTCGATCAGGCCGCCGTAGACGCCAGGAATGGAGAGAATGCCGGCCGGGCGGCAGACATAGATCATTTCGCGCAGCACGTGCGGCCGGTCACTCTCCATCATCAGCGCCTGCTTGGCACGGTCGTACATGGAGTCGATGGAGCGCGCAGCGTGTGCCTCCATGCCCACCGAATCGATGCATTTCTCCGGCCCTTTGCCGCGGGTCAGCTCCTTGAGCCGCTCGAGCACGCTTTCTTCGTCGAAATTGATGGTGATGGCGCCACCGGCACGGGCCATCGACAGCCGCTCGGGCACGTTGTCGATGCTGATGACCTGTTCGGCGCCCATCATGATCGCGCTGCGGATGGCGAACTGGCCGACCGGCCCGGCGCCCCAGACGGCCACGGTGTCGGTGGGCTGAATGTCACACTGAGCCGCAGCCTGCCAGCCGGTGGGCAGGATGTCGCCGAGGAATAGCACCTGCTCGTCGGTCATGCCATCGGGCACCACGACGGGGCCGACATCGGCATAGGGTACGCGGACGAATTCGGCCTGGCCGCCGGCATAGCCACCGGTGAGGTGGGTGTATCCGTACAGCCCCGCGGTGGTATGGCCGAACACCTTGTCGGCCACGTCCTTGTTGCGGTTGGTGCGCTCGCACACCGAGAAGTTGCCGCGCCGGCACTGGTCGCACTCGCCACAGACGATGGTGAAGGGCACTACCACGCGGTCGCCGACCTTGAGCTTCTTGTTCGCCGAGCCAACCTCCATCACTTCGCCCATGAACTCGTGGCCCATGATGTCGCCGTGCTGCATGCCGGGCATGAAGCCGTCATACAGGTGCAGGTCGGAGCCGCAGATGGCACAGGACGACACCTTGATGATGGCGTCGCGGGGGTCTTCAATCGACGGGTCGGGTACGTGGTTGTCGCAGCGAATATCGTGCTTGCCGTGCCAGCGAAGGGCTCTCATTGGAAAAATCTCCTGCTTCGGTGTTCGAAAACGCCGCCGTGGTGGTTCTTCCTGATGATTTCGCCGCGATGCGGCAGCTGCTCCTGACCCGACTGCTGCCATGCGGCAGGGTATACGGCGTGCGTGCTATCAGATTTTTAGTAAGCACGATGGCGGCAGAGTTGCGGCAGATGACAACGAACCGGGCGAATCGCCGACGGACTGTCATGCGCGGTTCTGAGCCAAAGACGACGTCGCGGCCGTTTTGTTGCGCCGGGTTGAGGCTGATTCGCCGACCGTCGCCCCGCCGCCTTTGCCCTTGCCGAGAGCGAGCTGCCTCCTACTGAAAACATGAACGACGCCTCTGGCTGTTGTAGGAGCGAGCTTGCTCGCGAACCAAAGGTGAATGACGCCGCTCGGCGCGGGCTTATCGCCGCGCCATCACGCCCAGTGCTGCTATCGATCAGCCCTTGCCGGGGCGAATGGAGGCGTAGCCGTTGCGATAGCTGGAATATTGCGGCACCCACCCAAGCGCACGGGCGCGGGCGTTACTGCACCGTTTGCTGCCGGCGCGACGGGTCATCGTCTGTTCGGACCATTGGGTGACACCCAGCCGCTCGCGCAACCAGTCGACCACTTCGTGAAGGGGAGCCGGATCGTCATCCACGCCAAGGTAGCAATCCTCCAGGTCGCCACTGGCCAGATCGGTCTGCAGCAGACAGGCGAGCAATGCGGCCGCATCATCACGATGAATGCGGTTGCTGTATTGCGGCGGATCGCGCTCGACCCGCAGACCCGAGCGCACCTGGTTCTGCATCCACGGCCGCACCGGGTCATACAGCCCGGCCATGCGCACCCGCGTCGCCGGATAGCCGCATTCCAGCGCCAGCTGTTCCGCTTCAAGCATGACCTTGCCGGTGTAACCGGTGGGCTCGGTGGCCGAAGTCTCATCGATCCACTCGCCCCCGTTCTGCGCATAGACACCGGTGCTGGAAACAAAGAAAACGCGCTTCGGCCGCTGGCCACGCTGCTCCAGCCAGCCAAGCGCATGGCGCAGGCCCTCGACGTAGGCCTGCCGATAACCGGGCTCGTCGTGCTGGTTGGCCGAGGCGGCATACACCAGGTAGTCCAGCTTGCCGTTGGGCCAGCCACGCGGCACCTCACTCGAAGCGAGGTCACCACGGACCGGCAGGATCGGTACCGGCAGGCTCGCCGCCTGACGACGCAGACCGTACACCGTCCAGCCCGCGCGGCTCAGCTGCAGGCCGAGGCGAATACCGACATCGCCGCAGCCGGCGATCATTACAGAGGGTCGAGTTGCCATGGCGGTTGCTCCATAACCGATGCGGACCATCGATTCGGCCCGCCTTTCATGAGTGTACTGCTGTCAGCAGGATTCACGCTGATCACTTAATAAGGGAACGGCTGCTGGCCAGTTGGTTCGAACACGAGCAAAGGCTATGCTAGCCCGCACTCTGATGGAATAACCCTATGACTCTGACCGAACTGCGCTACATCGTCACGCTCGCCCAGGAATCCCACTTCGGCCGTGCTGCCGAACGTTGCCACGTCAGCCAGCCCACCTTGTCGGTGGGCGTGAAGAAGCTCGAAGACGAGCTTGGCGTCCTGATTTTCGAGCGGACCAAAAGCGCGGTTAGGCTGACGCCAGTTGGCGAAGGCATCGTCACCCAGGCGCAGAAGGTGCTGGAGCAGGCGCAGAGCATTCGCGAGCTGGCTCAGGCCGGCAAGAATCAGTTGGCCGCGCCGCTCAAGGTCGGCGCCATCTATACCGTCGGCCCTTACATGTTCCCGCACCTGATCCCGCAGCTGCACCGCGTGGCGCCGGACATGCCCCTGTACATCGAAGAGAACTTCACCCATATCCTGCGCGACAAGCTACGCACCGGCGAGCTGGACGCGATCATCATCGCGCTGCCGTTCCAGGAAGCTGATGTGCTGACCCTGCCGCTGTATGACGAGCCCTTCTATGTGCTGATGCCTGCCGGGCATCCGTGGACGAAGAAGGAAACCATCGACAGCGAGATGCTCAACGACAAGAGCCTGCTGCTGCTGGGTGAAGGTCATTGCTTCCGCGATCAGGTGCTCGAAGCCTGCCCGACCACGCGCAAGGGCGAGGCACCGAGCCACACCACGGTGGAATCCTCGTCGCTGGAAACCATCCGCCACATGGTCGCCTCCGGGCTGGGCGTGTCGATCCTGCCCTTGTCGGCGGTCGACAGCCACCACTACTCCCCTGGCGTGCTGGACATCCGTCCGCTGACGCCGCCGGTGCCGTTCCGCACGGTGGCCATCGCCTGGCGCGCCAGCTTCCCCCGCCCACGGGCGATAGAGGTGCTGGCCGATTCGATCCGCCTGTGCTCGGTGGCGAAACCGCCTGCCGACAAAGCCTGACGCGATGAGCGAGCTGGCGGCAGTCCCGGTGACTGCAATCAAGGGCGTCGGCGCAGCCCTGGCCGAAAAGCTCGCCAAGGTCGGCCTGGAAACCCTGCAGGACCTGCTGTTCCACCTGCCCCTGCGCTACCAGGACCGTACCCGCATCGTGCCCATCGGCGCGCTGCGGCCCGGACAGGATGCCGTAGTCGAAGGCACCGTCACCGGCGCCGATGTGGTGATGGGCCGGCGCCGTAGTCTGCTGGTGCGCCTGCACGATGGCAGCGGCAGCCTCAGCCTGCGCTTCTACCACTTCAGCCAGGCGCAGAAGGAAGCCCTCAAGCGCGGCACCCAGGTGCGCTGTTATGGCGAGGCCCGACCAGGTGCGTCGGGGCTGGAGATCTACCATCCCGAATACCGTGCGCTCACGGACAGCGAGCCCGTAGCGGTCGAGCAGACGCTGACGCCGATCTACCCGACCACCGAAGGCCTGACCCAGCAGCGCCTGCGCCAACTCACCGCGCAGGCGCTGGCTCGGCTCGGTCCGCACAGCCTGCCCGATTGGTTGCCCGAAGAGCTGACCCGTGATTACCGCCTGGCCAAACTGGACGAGGCGATTCGCTACCTGCACCGGCCGCCGCCGGATGCCGATCAGGAAGAACTTGCCGAAGGCCGCCACTGGGCGCAGCACCGTCTGGCGTTCGAGGAATTGCTGACGCACCAGCTTTCGATGCAACGCCTGCGCGAAAGCAGCCGCGCTCAGCACGCGCCGCCCCTGCCGGCTGCCCGCGAACTGCCGCAGCGTTACCTGCAAAACCTGGGCTTTCAACCCACCGGCGCGCAGCAGCGGGTCGGTGCCGAGATCGCCTACGACCTCGCTCAGGACCAGCCCATGTTGCGCCTGGTACAGGGCGACGTCGGTGCCGGCAAGACGGTGGTGGCGGCCCTCGCCGCCTTGCAAGCGCTTGAGGCGGGCTATCAGGTCGCCTTGATGGCGCCGACGGAAATTCTCGCCGAGCAGCACTTCATCACCTTCTGCAAATGGCTTGAGCCGCTCGGCATCGAAGTCGCCTGGCTGGCCGGCAAACTCAAGGGCAAGGCCCGTGCCGCGGCGCTGGAGCGCATCGCGGCCGGTTGCCCGATGGTGGTCGGCACCCACGCACTGTTTCAGGATGAGGTGCAGTTTCGTCGCCTGGCGCTGGTGATCATCGACGAGCAACACCGTTTCGGCGTGCAGCAGCGGCTGGCGCTGCGGCGCAAGGGCGTCGAGGGGCGGCTCTGCCCGCACCAGCTGATCATGACCGCGACGCCCATTCCGCGGACGCTGGCGATGAGCGCCTATGCCGATCTGGACACCTCGATCTTGGACGAACTGCCGCCCGGTCGTACGCCGGTCAATACCGTGCTGGTCGCTGACAGCCGCCGGCTGGAAGTCATCGAGCGGGTGCGCTCGGCCTGCAATGAAGGCCGCCAGGCCTATTGGGTCTGTACCCTGATCGAGGAGTCCGAGGAGCTGACCTGTCAGGCGGCGGAAACCACTTTTGAAGACCTGTCCGCCGCGCTCGGCAATCTGAACGTCGGGCTGATCCACGGTCGCATGAAGCCGGCCGAAAAAGCAGCGGTGATGGCCGAGTTCAAGGAAGGGCGCTTGCAGCTGCTGGTCGCCACTACCGTGATCGAAGTGGGCGTCGACGTGCCCAACTCAAGCCTGATGATCATCGAAAATCCCGAGCGCCTTGGACTCGCCCAGCTGCACCAGCTGCGCGGGCGGGTCGGTCGTGGCAGCGCGGCCAGTCATTGCGTGCTGCTCTATCACCCGCCACTGTCGCAGATCGGCCGCGAACGTCTGGCGATCATGCGCGAGACCTGCGACGGCTTCATCATTGCGGAAAAGGATCTGGAATTGCGCGGCCCGGGCGAAATGCTCGGCACCCGTCAGACCGGCCTGCTGCAGTTCAAGGTAGCCGACCTGATGCGTGATGCCGATCTGCTGCCTGCCGTGCGCGACGCAGCGCATGCTTTGTTGGAACGCTGGCCCCAGCATGTAAGCCCCTTGCTAGAGCGCTGGCTGCGTCATGGCCAGCAATACGGCCAAGTTTAACGCTCGTCGGTAAACCCTAACCGCACTAAGCATGAGGCTATACTGCGCCGCATGGGAATAAGACGGATCATGCTCATGAACTCGGCTGTTGATACTACTACTTCAGTTACGCCACCCGCGCTTATCGTCCAGCTTCTGGACAAGCTGGCGCTACCCTACCGTACATGCGACGACAGCCCTGAGCTGAACCCCGCCCAGCGCATACAAGCGGTGCTGGTCGACGATGCCATCGGTGCGCTGCTGGTGCTTTTCCCGCGCGACCATCTTCTTGATCTTTCCCGCGTGGGGGAACTCACCGGCCGTCAGCTGCTGGCGGTCAAGCCGGATCGGCTGACCCGCATGCTTTCCAAGCACAGCCTGCAGGTTCTGCCAGGCCTGCCGCCGCTGACCAGTTCACCCTGCCTGTATGAAGAGCGGCTGCTGCAGCAACCTGCGCTATTCATCGACAGCGGGCATCCCGGCCTGCTGCTGGAAATGGCCAGCCACGATTTCAAGCAGTTGCTCAGCAAAGCCAGCGCCGGCCAGTTCGCCGTTCCGTTGAGCACCATCCAGCCCAACCTCGACCGTCCGGAGGAGGACCGCGAGGAAATTACCAAGGCGGTGCAAAGCTTCACTGCCCGGCGCATTCAAAAGCGGCTGGAAGAAACCATCGAGATTCCTCCGCTGGCACAGACCGCACAGAAGATCATCAAGCTGCGCGTCGATCCGGACGCCTCCGTGGATGACATCACAGGCGTGGTCGAGACCGACCCGGCGTTGGCCGCACAAGTGGTCAGCTGGGCCGCTTCGCCCTACTACGCCGCGCCCGGCAAGATCCGCTCGGTGGAAGACGCCATCGTCCGGGTGCTCGGTTTTGACCTGGTGATCAACCTGGCGCTCGGCCTGGCACTGGGCAAGAGCCTGAGCCTGCCCAAGGACCAGCCGCAGCAAGCCACGCCCTACTGGCAGCAGTCGATCTATACCGCGGCGGTCATCGAAGGGCTGAATCGCGCGATTCCGCGGACTCAACGACCGGAGGCAGGCATCAGCTATCTGGCCGGGCTGCTGCACAACTTCGGTTATCTGGTGCTTGCGCACGTCTTTCCGCCGCATTTCTCGCTGATCTGTCGACACCTGGAGGTCAACCCGCATCTCGGCCACAGCGTGATTGAACAGCACCTGCTGGGGATTACCCGTGAGCAGATCGGTGCCTGGCTGATGCGTTACTGGGGGATGCCTGACGAGTTGTCGACAGCGCTGCGCTTCCAGCATGACCCGCACTATCAGGGCGAGCACGCCGGGCATGCCAACCTGGTCTGCCTGGCCGTTCAGCTGTTGCGTAACCGCGGCATCGGGTCCGGTCCCTACAGCGAGGTTCCGCAGGAACTGTTCGATCGCCTCGGGCTGAGCCGTGAGAAGGCAAACGACGTGGTAAACAAGGTTCTCGACGCCGAAGCGGCGCTACGCGCCTTGGCTACGCAGATTCATCCAGCGCCCTGAGCCCTGGCCAGCAGCGCCTTTCCCGGCGCTGCCGGCCGCAGGCCTCGCCTATCGCTTCCGTTGCAAGGCGACCTAGCCTTCCGCACGGAAGCTCACCCGCGCATCCACCAGCCCCTCCCCGACCTGACTGATACTGACTTCGGCGAGGCTCGCACCTGCCGCCTGCAGCTCATCGAACCAGCGCAACAGCGCGCCATAGGATGCCCCCGGCAGCGTGACCTGCAGGCTGCCATCATTGCCGAAGTCAAAACTCTCGATGGTCAGGCCGCTCTGTTGGGCGCTTTGCGTGACCAATCCCTGCAATTGATCCGGCGCCAGCGACACCGGGTTGCTGCGTGACATCTGCCGCGCCAGCTCAGTGTTCTGTTCAAGGTAGGCATGCAGCTCACGCTCCTGCTGAAAGTAAGCCTGCGCATCCCGCACGCGCTGCTGAGCGGGCGCCCAAAGCAGCAGGTAGAACAGCACCACAAGCAAAAAGGCACCAAGCAGGCTGAGCGACAGGCGCTCGCGGGGCTGCAGACGTTGCCAGCGCAGCCATAGCGGCGATTCAGCCAGGCGCACGCGCATCTGTTCTCTAAGGTTCATCCTCGGCCTCCAATCACCACTCGGGCGCTGACGGCATCACCGTCACGGCTGGCCGAGCCCAGCTGAACACTCTCCCCGGTCTCGCCCAGGCGCTGACGCAGCTGCTCGAGCGCGGCAAAATCGCTGGCGCGCACCTGCAGCGCGAGATCACCCCGGGCCTGGTTGAAATCAAGCTGCCCGATCGACACCGGAATACCCTCGGCCAACGCCAGCGCCACTTCATTCAGCAAGCGCATGAACTCGGCCGAAGCACCGGCGCTCTGGCCTATATGTTCGTCGAACTGCGCGCGCAGATTGACGATACGTCGGTCCTCGGGAAACAGCTCGGTGTACAGCGCCCGACTCGCCTCGGCATAGCGCTCGGCCTGGCTTTCCAGTGTCCAGGCCTGAACCAGGTTGAACACCAGCTGCACGGCCAACGCCAGCGCCAGCACGATCATTACCGGCTTCCATTGGCCCAGCCCGCTGCCCGCAGCCTGAATGGCGAAGTCACCCTGCGCAAGATTGAGCGCAGCGGCACGCCCCGACGCGAGAAAACGATAGGGCTCGTCAAGTTGCTGGTAGTCGTCCAGCGGAGCCGGCCCCACATCCAGGGTTCCGTGCCCGTGATGTGGCGCGGGACACTGACCGACCAGATGTGGCCATTGGGTACTCTCGAAGGCCAGTCGGGCTTCCGGGCTGCCACCGAGCAGTGCGCGGTCTTCGATGAACAGCAGCTGGGTGCCGTCACGTGGCAGCAAGTCGGCATCGACGTGGATCGCGACGATGGTCAGGCCCAGCGTCTTGAGATCCTGCAGCCAGTCGGCCAGCAGTTGTCGGCGGATGACAATGACCCGACGCCGCCCGTCTTCGAGCGCATCGCCATGGGTCAGGTGCAGATCATCGACGCTCTCGGCCAGCAGCTCCTCCACCGCGTAGGCCAGCGCCTGATTGACCCAGCGTGCCTTGCGCGTCGGCAGGTTGACTGCGAACGCACTGCACACCTCGGCCGGCAGCACCAGCGTTACCGCCGCCGACGCTCGTTCGATGACCTCCGCCAGCGGCATCCAGCCATCTTCGCCTTCGCCCGGCAGCCAGTAGACGCGGGTGTCGCGGTCGAACCGGGGGCCGCAGTCAGCGGGCAGAAACAGGCAGTCCATCGGCTATCGATCTCCGTCGTTGGTTGGTCGGGGCAGTCTTGACGGCTGTCCCAGGTTGCGTTGCAGCACCCGGACATCGCCGTCGTCCTCACGCCGCAATCGGCTCACCAGAGCCAGGCGGCGGTCCGCCAGGCGCACTTCGCTGATGGCCTGAAAGAATTGACTGGTCA
This sequence comes from Stutzerimonas tianxiuensis, assembly GCF_053470365.1. Lineage (NCBI taxonomy): Bacteria > Pseudomonadati > Pseudomonadota > Gammaproteobacteria > Pseudomonadales > Pseudomonadaceae > Stutzerimonas > Stutzerimonas tianxiuensis. The sequence continues at coordinate 110,789 of NZ_JBPVWS010000012.1, forward strand.
CCGCGAGATTGGTGCTTTGAAGTTGGACACCGCTGAGCGCGGGTTGCGCCATGAAACTGGCCGTGTCTCGAAACGGCGCAGCCTGACGAGTCTGTACCAGCGATTCGGCGGCGCTGGGACTGAGACTGTCGGCAAGGCTGGACAACACCAGGGCACTGGCCGTGTTGACGTTAAGCGGTGTATCCGCCGGCAGCGCCGTGACGTAGGGGGCCAGCCGTTGAAAATCCTCGTCACGCATGCCGAGCAGCAAGCGCAGTTCGGAGAGGTCTTCCAGCCGCCGGCCCGCCGTGCGATAGGGCGGGTCGAGCAGCAGATAATCGTTGTCCTCTGCACCAAACTCCCCGCTGGGCTGCTGGTCGCTGTCGAGCCAGTCCACCAGTCGCTCGCCATAGGGCTCGGTGATCTGCAGGCGCAGCAGCAACCGGCGAAACTGGGCAAGCGCTGCCGCGTTGGGTTGCTGCTCCTGCACCAGGCTGTTGAGGTTGAAGCGCCCGGCCAGGTCCTCGATCCTTACCTGAACCTGCCCCTGGCCTTCATCGAGATCGTAGGCGGGTTGCGGCAGCGCCCAGGCTTCGAGCAGATGGTCCACTGCCGGTTGCCCAGTGCCCTCGCCAGACAGCCGCAGATCGCGGCGTAGCAGGGTCTGCGCCAGCGCCTCGCCACCCAGTGCGTAGTGCCAGGCCTGGCGCGCCTGCAGCTGGTTGCCGGTGCCCCGGATCGACAACTGCTGACGCGCAATCATTCCGGCACAGATCACCGTGACGATGGCGACCACCAACAGCACCGTGATGAGCGCGACGCCGCGCTGCGCTTTCATTGCATTTCTCCCACGCCGCCAGGCTCCGGCACGCCCTGGGAGTCGGGCTGGATGAATTGCGGTGCCGGGGTCGGGCCGTCCGGCAACCGCAGCAGGCGGGTGATGGTGCCGTAACGCTGGTGATCAATGGAGACCTCCACGGCTAGCGGCAACCGCCTCGCCTGTTCCTCGGGATTACCACGTCCGAATTCGAACGGAGGCCATTCCTCGTGCCAGGTGTTCTCCGCGTCCAGATAGCGCAGCCGCAGCGCCTGCACGTTATCGAGCACGGGCTGCACCCGTGCCTCACTGTCCACATCGCGGTCGAGCACGACCCAGTAGACCCGTTCCAGCGTGTCGCCAGCCAGCCGCCAGCGCACCCGCTGCAGGTTGGCCCTACGCATACCGGTGGGGTTACGCCAGCCGCTGCGGGTCAGCTCCAGTGATACGCCGTCCGCAGCGCCGGCCATCTGGCCGATGAAAGCATTCTGCTCGTCGCCGTAGCCATCGCGCACCGGTCGCGGCATGGCCTGAATCAGGTCCCGCTCCAGACTCCACATCGCGCGCCCCAGTTCTCGCAACTGGACTTCCTGTGCGCGGACCACTTCGTCGCTGCGCATCACCGCTTCGAGCATGCGGTAGGTCGCCAGTCCCAACAATGCGAACAGCGCAATGGCTATCAACAGTTCAAGCAGCGTGAAACCCGCCATGGCGCGACGCGTGCGGATGCTCATGGGTCGACGCCAACGAAGCCCGTGAGACTGGTCACCGCGCGTTCTTCGATAGGGCCAACCGCGCCACCGCGCCGTTGCTCGGCGGCCGCGACCCAGACGCGGATGCGCAGAAGACCGGGCGTACCGCTGGTTTCCACTTCGCTCAGGGTCTGCCATGGGCGCCCACCAAACTCCAGGCGGGTATCTTCACGGCCAACGCTCGGTGCCGGTTGTTGCAACTGCAGCTCGGTGAGGCGGTTATCGGCGATCCAGCCGGCCAGGGTCAGCGCTTCCAGTCGCCCGGCATTGCTCACGCTGCGGCCGGCCGCCGTCAACACCACCGCCGCGACAATGGCAAATATCGCCAACGCCACCAGCACCTCAAGCAGGGTGAAACCGCTCGAACGCGCCGGGGAGGGGTTCATCGACGCTGCTCCAACGGTTCAGCACGCGGCATCCGGAAGCCATCGCTGGACACCGTCCAGCGGCTCCCTCCGGGACGCTGGTCAGACAGGGTCAGGGTGAACGGGGATAGCTCGCCACTGGAGAGAATCAGCAGCTGCGGCTGCACGCGGAGGGCACGCCGCCGCTCACGGTCTTCATCATCGGACAGGCCCGCCGGGTCATCCTCGCGCTTGACCGGGGCGACCAGTTGCAGCGGCGTGCCGTCGAGCTCCAGCTCCAAGCGCATCCACTCGGGCGCCTGGTGCGCTTCGCGATCACCAACATCGCGCCAACGCGCATCGGCTTCGTCGTAGCTCATCGCCCGATAACCGTCCCGGTCGAACAGCAGGCCGTATTCGCGGCTATCGAGGACGGCTTCGTCGGCCATCAGGCTGATGAGGGTGGCTACGCGTTGCGCTTCGCCGCGGATCTCACGCGATGAGCTGGTGTTGCCGGTCGACAGCACGGCCAGGCCCACTAGGCCGCCAAGGATGACGATCACCACCAGCAGCTCGATCAGCGTGAAGCCGCCTTCCCGGCGCGCCTGGGGCATGGATCAGAGGTCCCAGTTACCGATGTCCGCGTTCAGGTCGGAGCCGCCCTGCTTGCCGTCAGCACCATAGGAATACAGGTCGTACTGGCCTTGGGTGCCGGGCGACAGGTACTGGTATTCGTTACCCCATGGATCCTTCGGCACACGCTTGAGGTAGCCGTCGCGGTTCCAGTTCTTCGGCTGCGGATTGCCGCCCGGCTTCTCCACCAGCGCATCCAGCCCCTGCTGGGTGCTGGGATAGGCGTAGTTATCCAGTTTGTACATGTCGAGGGCAGCGCCGATGGCCTTGATATCGCCCTTGGCCACGGTGACCTTGGCCTGATCCGGGCGGTTCATCACCTGCGGCACCACCAGCGCGGCAAGAATCCCCAGGATCACCACCACGACCATGATTTCGATAAGGGTGAAGCCACCCTGTTTGCGACTGTTCAACGTCATTCTCACTAGCCCACCAGTTGATTGAGAGAAAGGATCGGCAGCAGGATCGCCAGCACGATTACCAATACCACAGCCCCCATGAACACCAGCATGAAGGGTTCGAAAAGTCCCACCATCAGCGAAATCTGTGCGGCCAGATCGTTCTCCTGGTTACGCGCGGTGCGCGCCAGCATCTGATCCAGCTCGCCGGATTTCTCGCCGCTGGCGATCATGTGCAGCATCATCGGCGGAAACTCGCCCGTCGCGTCCAGCGCGCGGGTCAGGCTGCCGCCTTCGCGCACGCGCTGCGCCGCCTCGATGACCTTGTCACGAATGCGCAGATTGGCGATCACCGCCGCGGCGATCCCCAGCGCATCCACCAGCGGCACACCGCTGCGCGTGAGGATTGCCAGCGTCGAGGCGAAACGCGCGGTGTTGGTCGCCCGCGCCAGCCGCCCCACCAGCGGAATCCGAAGGATGAAGGCATGCCAGCGGCGCTTGATCTTCTCATCACGCAGCGCTTGGCGCATGGCCAGGGCGGCGGCCACGATGCCAATGAGCATCAGCCAACCCCAGTTCTGCACCACTTCGCTCACCGCGATCAGCCCTGTGGTCAGGGCCGGCAGTGCCTGCCCGGTGTTGACGAACACCTTCACCACATCCGGCACCACATAGCCCAGCAGCAACACCACGATGGCCAGCGAGGCCACCAGCAGGATCACCGGGTACAGCAGCGCCAGTTGAATCTTCTGCCGCGACTGCTGGCGCTGGTCGGTGTAATCGGCCAGCTGATCGAGCACCAGCCCGAGGTGACCAGCATGTTCGCCCGCCGCGACGGTGGCGCGGTAAAGCTCGGGGAACGCCGAGGGATATTCGCGCAGCGAGCCCGCCAGGCTATGCCCTTCCATCACCCGCGCCCGGACGGCCAGCAGCATCGACTTGATCTTCTGGGACGACGACTGTGCCGCCGCCGCACGCAACGCTTCCTCGATAGGCAACGCCGCCTGCACCAGGGTCGCCAGCTGCCGGGTCACCAGCGCCAGGTCTCGCGCCGACAGCCCGCGGCCAAAGGCGAAGCCGCCCCCGCCAGTGTCCTCCTTGGCCTTGGCCTGCTTGACGTCCAGTGGCGACCATTGCTTCTCGCGCAACAGCTGCCGCGCCTGGCGTGCGCTGTCCGCCTCGATCAGGCCCTTCTGCTCGCGACCACGCGGGTCCAGGGCGATGTATTCGAAAGCTGCCATCAGCGCTCAGCCGTTGCAGTCAGGCGCGGCAGTGCACAGCCGTTCAGGCAAAAGCGCCTCGGGGAGGTCGCCTGCCCAACGCCGCCGTGGGCACTGGGGATGTATTCAGAGCTGATCATGGCCTGGGCTGCGGTCCTCCTGCCGGTCTGCTCATGCGCTTATTCCTCGCGCGTCACGCGCAACACTTCTTCGATGGTGGTCACGCCCTCTCGTACCTTACGCAGACCGTCATCGCGGATGCTCGGGCCCAGACGGCGGGCATGGCGAACCATGTCCTGCTCGGCGGCGCGGGTGTGGATCATGCTGCGCAGGGTGTCGTCGAACAGCACCAGTTCGTAGATGCCGGTCCGCCCACGGTAGCCCAGCTGGCGACAAACGTCGCAGCCTTCGGCGTGGTACAGCGTCGGGGCTTCGCTCGAGTCGAGGCCGAACAGCGCGCACTCGGCCTCGTCGGCGACATAGGCGCGTTTGCAGTCATTACACAGCACTCGGACAAGGCGTTGGGCCAGTACGCCAAGCAGCGACGAGGAAATCAGGAACGGTTCGACGCCCATGTCCACCAGGCGGGTGACCGCACCGATGGCGCTGTTGGTGTGCAGGGTCGAGAGCACCAGGTGACCGGTGAGCGAAGCCTGCACGGCCATGTCGGCGGTTTCCTGGTCGCGGATCTCGCCGACCATCACCACGTCGGGGTCCTGGCGCAAAATGGCGCGCAGGCCCCGCGCGAAGGTCATGTCGACCTTGGTGTTGACCTGGGTCTGGCCGATGCCCTCCAGGTTGTATTCGATCGGATCCTCGACGGTGAGGATGTTGCGCGTACGGTCATTGAGCGTGACCAGACTGGCGTACAGCGTGGTGGTCTTACCCGAGCCGGTCGGGCCGGTGACGAGAATGATCCCGTGCGGCTTTTGCACGGCCTGCTCCATGACCTTGCGATCACGGTCGCTCATGCCCAGATGGCGGAGCGTGAGCCGGCCGGCCTGCTTGTCCAGCAGACGCAGTACAACCCGCTCACCATTGGCCGAAGGCAGCGTCGAAACACGGATGTCCACTTCGCGACCACCGACGCGTAGGGAAATGCGCCCATCCTGCGGGATGCGCTTCTCGGCAATATCCAGCCGCGCCATGACCTTGATCCGCGACACCAGCAGCGCCGCCAGCTCTCGCTTGGGCTGCACAACCTCTCGCAGGATGCCGTCGATACGAAAGCGAATGACCAGACGTTTTTCGAAGGTTTCAACATGGATATCGGAGGCGTTCTCCTTGATCGCCTCGCCCAGGATGGCGTTGATCAGGCGAATGATCGGGGCGTCATCTTCCTGTTCCAGCAGATCCTCGGTTTCCTGGATCTGATCAGCCAGGCTGTGCAGGTCCATATCATCGCCGAGGCCTTCGACCATCTGCATCGCAGCGGAGGAGTCGTGCTGATAGGCCGCACTCAGGGCCTGCTCGAATTCATCCTGCGCCAGCCATTGCATCGCCAACGGACCACCGGCGACACGCTGGGCCTCCTGCACAGCGGTCAGCGGCGCACCTTCACGGGCGCACAAACGCAGGCCCTCCGGGCGCTCCAGCAGAAGCACGCCGTGGCGGCGAGCGAAAGCGAACGGCAGCCGCCTGGGCTGCGATTCCTCCATCAGGATCATTTCATTCACGTCTAGATCGGCCATGTGAATTTCTCATGAGTAATGCGATCGAACGTCGTCGGCATTCCGAAGCCAGCGCAACCAAATGCATTGGACTACAGGGAATCCATGACATTACAGGCACTGATCCGATTTTTTTTGCACATGCGCCGCGCCGACCGGCACCAAGGTCGCATACAGACAAGCCCGCCGACGAATACAACGTCTATGGTCCGTCATTCATGATTGCGCCGCGCATAACCGAGTACAGAACCTTAGACGAAGGTCGAACCCAATACCGACGCAGCCTGCAGCGATACAAAGCAACCTAATGGTCACGACGTGAACGAACATCCGCCGTTGCGTTCAGATTAAAACAGTTGTTTGATTTCCATAGCCCTTGCAGAATGCCGCGCCGCAGCAGGCAAACCGGCAAGTGCAGGGGCCCGTTAGCCGATTCACACCCAGCCGCCATCCGCAGTGGCCGGGCGAAAAGTAACGCCAGCGTTGCGATAGCCGGGTTACCGCGCAGCACGCTGGTTACGATCAAGCAGGAGAACAAGAACAATGCACATTGGTGTTCCTCTCGAAACCAGGCCCGGTGAAACGCGCGTTGCCGCGACACCGGAAACCATCAAGAAGCTGATCGGGCAAGGGCATCGGGTGACGGTGCAGAGCGGAGCTGGCGTACAGGCCAGTGTTCCGGACAGTGCCTTCGAAGCGGCAGGCGCAACCATCGCCGATGCCGCTGCGGCGTTCGCAGCAGAGATCCTGCTGAAGGTGAACGCACCGAGCGAAACCGAACTGGCGCAGATGCAGCCAGGCACGGTCTTGGTCGGCATGCTCAATCCCTTCGACAATGAAAACATCGCACGCATGGCCGAACGCGGGATCACCGCCTTCGCCCTGGAAGCCGCGCCGCGCACCTCGCGCGCGCAAAGCCTCGACGTGCTCTCCTCGCAGGCCAACATCGCCGGCTACAAGGCGGTGATGGTTGCCGCCAACCAGTACCCGCGCTTCATGCCGATGCTGATGACCGCCGCCGGTACGGTGAAAGCCGCACGGGTGCTGATCCTCGGTGCCGGTGTAGCGGGTCTGCAGGCCATTGCCACGGCCAAGCGCTTGGGCGCGGTCATCGAAGCCTCGGACGTACGTCCGGCGGTGAAGGAGCAGATCGAATCGCTCGGCGCCAAGTTCGTTGATGTGCCCTGCGAAACCGACGAAGAGCGCGAATGCGCCGAAGGTGTTGGCGGCTATGCCCGGCCGATGCCGGCCAGCTGGATGGCGCGTCAGGCGCAGGCCGTGCACGAACGTGCCAAGCAGGCCGACATCATCATCACCACTGCGCTGATTCCGGGCCGCAAGGCGCCGACGCTGTTGCAGGAAGAAACCGTGCAGCAGATGAAGCCCGGCTCGGTGGTGATCGACCTCGCCGCCTCTCAGGGCGGTAACTGTCCATTGACCGAAGCCGATCAGGTGGTGGTCAAGCACGGCGTGACCCTGGTTGGCTACACCAACCTGGCGACGCACGTGCCGGCGGATGCCTCGGCGCTATACGCACGCAACCTGCTGGACTTCCTCAAGCTGGTGATCGATGGCGAAGCCAAGTTCCAGCTCAATCTCGAAGACGACATCGTCGCCGCGTGCCTGATGTGCCGCGACGGCCAGGTCGTGCGCACCAACGGTTAAGGGAGCCCGAAAGAATGGACCTGATATCTGATGGCATCTACAACCTGATCATCTTTGTGCTGGCGATCTACGTCGGCTACCACGTGGTCTGGAACGTCACCCCCGCGCTGCACACGCCGCTGATGGCAGTCACCAACGCCATCTCGGCGATCGTCATCGTCGGTGCCATGCTCGCTGCCGCGCTGACTGTCACCCCGATGGGCAAGCTGATGGGAACCCTGGCCGTGACCCTGGCCGCGGTCAACGTCTTCGGTGGCTTCCTCGTCACTCGCCGCATGCTGGAAATGTTCAAGAAGAAGGAGCGCGCAGGCGCCAAGGCGGAGGTCAAGCCATGAGCATGAATCTGATTACCCTGCTCTACCTCGTCGCCTCGGTGAGTTTCATCCAGGCGTTGAAAGGCCTGTCGCACCCCACCACCTCGCGCCGCGGCAACCTGTTCGGCATGATCGGCATGGGCATCGCCGTGGTCACCACGGTATTTCTGGTGTTCAAACTGGGCGCGCAGCTGGTCGAGAGCGCCAGCCCTTGGAGCGGTCTGGGCTTCATCGTCTTTGGCCTGCTGGTCGGCGGCACCATCGGCACTCTGATGGCCAAGCGCGTCGAGATGACCAAGATGCCCGAACTGGTCGCCTTCATGCACAGCATGATCGGCCTGGCCGCGGTGTTCATCGCCATCGCTGCCGTGCTCGAGCCGCAATCGCTGGGTATCGTCCAGGCCATCGGCTACCCGATCCCGGCTGGTAATCGCTTGGAGCTGTTCCTCGGTGCAGCCATCGGCGCCATCACCTTCTCCGGTTCGGTGATCGCCTTCGGCAAGCTGTCGGGCAAGTACAAGTTCCGCCTGTTCCAGGGCGCGCCTGTGTCGTTCCCCAACCAGCACAAGATCAACCTCGCCGTTGGCGTGGCGATTCTGGTGCTGGGCCTGATCTACACCTTCAGCGGCAACTTCACCGCGTTCCTGATCCTCGTGGCGCTGGCGTTCGTGATCGGCGTGCTGATCATCATCCCCATCGGTGGCGCGGACATGCCGGTGGTTGTATCGATGCTCAACAGCTACTCGGGCTGGGCGGCGGCCGGTATCGGCTTCTCGCTGAACAACTCGATGCTGATTATTGCCGGTTCGCTGGTGGGCTCGAGCGGTGCGATCCTCTCGTACATCATGTGCAAGGCGATGAACCGCTCGTTCTTCAACGTCATTCTCGGTGGCTTCGGTGGCGACGCCGATGCCGGCCCGGCAAAAGGCAGCCAGGAGCAGCGTCCGGTCAAATCCGGCTCCAGCGATGACGCCGCCTTCCTGCTGTCGAACGCCGATACCGTGATCATCGTTCCCGGCTATGGCCTGGCGGTAGCACGTGCACAGCATGCGCTGATGGAACTGGCCGAGAAGCTGACGCACATGGGCGTGACCGTGAAGTATGCGATCCACCCAGTTGCCGGCCGTATGCCCGGGCACATGAACGTGCTGCTGGCCGAGGCCGAAGTGCCGTACGAGATGGTCTTCGAGATGGACGACATCAACTCCGAGTTCGGCCAGGCCGACGTGGTGCTGGTGCTTGGCGCCAACGACGTGGTCAACCCGGCCGCGAAGAACGATCCCAAATCGCCTATCGCCGGCATGCCGATCCTCGAGGCGTACAAAGCCAAGACGGTCATCGTCAACAAACGCTCCATGGCCAGCGGCTATGCCGGTCTGGATAACGAACTGTTCTACATGGACAAGACCATGATGGTCTTCGGTGATGCCAAGAAGGTCGTCGAGGACATGGTCAAAGCAGTCGAATAAGCGACACCCGCTGCACCAGAACCCCTCGCGGCTCAGCCTCGAGGGGTTTTTTATGCACCCTCAACCGAACAATTCGGTGCCTGAAGCACCGGTACAGTAGGTCTGCTTGCACAACTGGACCGGCACAATTCAGATTCCCTGTGGCTGTTACGCAACAGCCCGGCACGCGACTCTATCTGCCCATAACCCATCCCCGTGAATTGCGGGAAGGAGCGGCTCATGGAGCGCGTACTGACTTGGAGGCAAAAAACAGCAATCGGCTTGCCGCCGCTGCACCGGGTATTGCAGCAGCTACGTCTGTGGCAGCGACGCGCACGAACCCGCCAGCACCTGGCTGCGCTCGATGAGCGTCAGTTGGCTGATGTCGGGATCAGCCAGAGCGAGCGGATGGACGAGCTGAGCAAGCCCTTCTGGCGCGGATAAAGCCGCTTCCAGGCGGCCTCGTCGGGCCTTAAGCTGAACGGCACGCTGGCCCAAAGGTCATAGCGAGTAACGGCGAAAAATTGCGTCTAGCCTGGAGAACACCATGAACAAGTATCTGTTGTCAGTTGCCACCGCGGCCTGCCTGGTCGCGGGCACCGCTTCAGCCGGAAGCATTACCGGCACCATCGATGCCATCGGCGCATCGCTGGTCAACACCGTCGAAGGCACCTCCGATATCACCTCGAACCTGGGCGACGACAAGCTGGTGCTCGACGCCAAGGACGATGCGGCGCGTTTCGTCGCCAGCAATGGCGAGGCGCGCGGCGCTCACCTGGAAGCAGCGCTGAAACACATCCGCACCCAGGCCCCAACCCTGCACGCCAGCGATCTGCAACTGGCCGGGGCGATTCTGGCGCTCTGACACGCACGACCGATTAAGCGCAGTGCTGGTTCTGGGGCTGGCGTTTAGCTAGCCTTGGCGGCTGTTTCTCTGGCTCCAGGATTTGCATGCGTTCGCTCTATCTAGCACTTGCCAGCTGCTGCTTCTGCGGTGGCGCCCAGGCCTTCGACACCACCCTCGCTGGCACCGTCGCCTCCAGTTACGTTGCCAGCCAGGTGACCAGCGCCCCTTTCGACAACAAGCTGATACTCGACGCTCGCGACGATGCGGCCGGGTTCGTTGCGACTCAAGGACAGATCCGAGGCGCTCGCCTGGACGCTGCACTGCGCTGGCTGCGCGAGCGGCAACCGCAGCTACTGGCCGGTGACCTTGAACTGGCCGAGGCAATTCTCGTCCAACCATCGACCCCGCTCCCCCGAGACAGATCATGAACTTCAAGCTGATCGCCGCATCTTTCGCCCTGGCCCTTTTCGCCGGCGGTGTTCAGGCGCAGACGCTGGTGGCTACCAGCAATATCGTCGTCAACGCCTTGGACCGCAGCATCAACTTCACCTCCGACGTGACCAGCCGCATCAGCGACATGAAAGTTGTCGGCGAAGCCCGCGACGAGGCGGCCGGCTTTGTTGCCAGCGGCGGTGAAATACGCGGCGCGCGACTGGAAGCAGCCCTCGGTCGCTTACGTGATGCCTTCCCGGCAGCCCAGCAGGCCAGTGACCTCGCCTTGGCCGAAGCCATCCTCGCTCAGTGAAATCATCTCGGGCCCGGTGGCTGGGCGTTGCGCTCACCCTTGTCATGCCTTTCGCTAATCTGTGCCAGGCCGAGCTGCGCCTAGCGCTTGATAGTGCCGAGCTGCAACCGGCCGAACGCGCCGCCAGTCAGCAATTGCTGGACGAAGCGCTGGCCGCGTTGCCGCCGCGAATGCTCGAGCGTCTCGACCGAGATGTCCGCGTCCGCTGGCATGACGGACTGACCCACGATGTCTATGGCAGCGCCGGAGGCAACCTGCTGCTGCTCAACCGGCGCCTGCTGCCGACACTCACCGATGGCAGCGCAGCCGCTCAACGCACCGAGCGGCCGCACGGCACGGTGCGTCAGGAAATGCTGGCGACGCTTATTCACGAAGTGGCTCATCTCTATGACCGCGCCCAGCTCTGGTCGCCGGAAATCCATCGACAGCAGGCTTTCTGTGGACAGCGCGCCAGCAGTCTCGGCCTGGTCGGCTTGCCGGACAGCTGCCGCGGGCAGACCGAGCGCCGCTTCACCCTCAGCGACGACCCGCGCCTGCTCGATCTGGCCGGCTGGCCACAACGCGTTGGCCAGCGCGGCGCACGCGAACAAGACAATGCCCAGCAGGCACGCAGCCCCGATGCCTACGAGCTGAGCAGCCCGCTGGAATTCGTAGCGGTGAACCTGGAGTACTTTCTCCTCGACCCCCGCTACGCCTGCCGTCGCCCTTTGCTGCATCACTATTTCAGCCAGCATTTCGGCTGGCAGCCAGCCGGGGTCGAAGCCTGCAAAAGCGCCTTGCCGATCCTCAACGCCGGGCATGACTTCGCGCGCACCCCGCTGATCGAGCTCGACCCCGAGCGCGTCTACGCCGTTGACTATCTGTTCGCCGAGGCCAACGACGCATGGGTCAGCCGCTGGGGCCACAGCATGCTGCGCCTGGTGATCTGCGCGCCAGGCCGCCCGCGCGGGCCGGACTGCCGCCTGGATCTGGACCATCACCTGGTGCTGTCTTTTCGCGCATTCGTCGGCGATGTACAGCTGTCGAGCTGGGACGGACTCACTGGCGTCTATCCTTCTCGCCTGTTCGTCCTGCCGCTGGGCCAGGTGATTGATGAGTACACCAAGGTCGAACTGCGCAGCCTCGCCTCAATTCCCCTGAAGCTGCAGCGCGAGGAGATCGAAAACCTGGTGATACGCAGCGCCGAAATGCACTGGAGCTACGACGGCGACTATTACTTCCTGTCGAATAACTGCGCGGTCGAAACCCTCAAGCTGCTGCGCAGCGGTACCGCCCGCCCCGAACTCGCCGCCCTCGACAGCATCCTGCCCAGCGGGCTTCTGGAAATACTGATCAATCGCGGCCTGGCCGACGCCAGCGTGATCGACGAGCCACAGGAGGCATTGCGCCTGGGGTATCGCTTCGATTCCTACCGTGATCGTTACCAGGCCATGTTCGCCGTGCTTCGCGAACGCCTGGGTCTGCCGCAAACCGATGTGCAAGCCTGGCTGGAACTAAGCGCTGAAGCACGACGCCCCTGGATCGAGCAGGCCGACCTGCGAGCCAGCGCGGCGCTACTGTTGGTGGAGCAGGCCGCACTGCGCCGCCACCTGCTGTTGGCTCAGGAAGAACTGAAGAACCGCTACCTGAGCGGAAGGCAACAAGACGATCAAAGCCTGGCCAAGGCGGACGAAACCCTGCAGGGCATTCTTGCCAACAGCGGCTATCTCAGTCAGCCGGCGCAATTGCTCGACGGCAACGGTTATGGTTTGCCGCAGGCCAGCGAATGGCAACGCCTGGAATCTGAAAGCAGCCAACGTCAGGCTCGCCTCAACCAGCTCACCGATGCGCTGAACGCCGAGGTGCGGCTGTTACTCGGCGAAGAGCGGCGGCTGGAGCTTGAGGGCGTCGAAGCCAACCTGGCGCAAATCGGCCAACATCTTCGCAAGCTGCACAGGGCCGGAGGCGGACTGCAGTTGCCTTGACATAACTATCCGGCGGCGCGCAACGCCCATGATCGCGAGCAAGAACTGGGTGCCCCTCGCCCGTATAAGAGCAGTGCGGCAGGGCGACATGACCATTGGGCGCGCCTGGAGCCGTGAGCGTTGGAGCAACCGCCTGCAGCGTACCGGCACTTTTCTCGAGGCGAAAAAAAACCTCGAACTTCGTTGGGGGAGGGGGAAGTTCGAGGTTTAAATCCGGAACGCCAGAGGCGTATCCAGAGATCTGCCAACACTTAACACAACAAGGAGCATCGAAGGGCTTTTACACCCTTCGTAGCCTATGACCGAGCTTTCTATCCATGAGTTCAATGCCGAAAGGAAAATATTTCCATAACGGAGCTTAGCCGCTCTAAGACGGGGCATTCAGCTCAAGACAGTTTCGTCAAACGTCTTCGCCTGCACCCATAACGTGCAGCGCGACTGCCTTCAGCTACTGATGCAGCGGCGCCCCGGCAAGACAGTCTCCAGCGCAGCCCGCTGGTGCCTGTTCTTAGTGCGCCTCGTCCCAGTTGTTGCCCACCCCGGCTTCGACCAGCAGCGGCACATCCAGCTCAGCGGCCCCGCTCATCAACGGAAGGATCTGCGCGCGCACCTGTTCGACCAGATCCTCACGAACCTCCACCACCAGTTCATCGTGGACCTGCAGGATCACGCGCGCATCTAGGCCGCTCTCCTGCAGCCAGTTATCCACGGCGATCATGGCGCGTTTGATGATGTCCGCCGCGGTGCCCTGCATGGGTGCGTTGATGGCGGTGCGCTCGGCGCCTTTGCGCATGGCGCCGTTCTTCGAATTGATCTCCGGCAAGTACAGCCGACGGCCAAACAGCGTTTCCACGAAGCCCTGCTCCGCCGCTTGCGTGCGCGTGCGCTCCATGTAGGCGAGCACGCCAGGGTAGCGAGCAAAATAGCGGTCGATGTAGGCCTGCGCCTCGCCGCGACCGACGTCGATCTGCTTGGCCAGGCCGAAAGCGCTCATGCCGTAGATCAGGCCGAAATTGATCGCCTTGGCGCTACGGCGTTGATCGTTGGTGACCTGATCCAGTTCGACGCCAAACACTTCCGCCGCCGTGGCGCGGTGCACGTCCAGGTCATTCTGGAACGCGTGCAAGAGGCCGGCATCCTGGGCCAGGTGTGCCATGATCCGCAGTTCGATTTGCGAGTAGTCGGCTGCCAGCAGCTTGTAGCCCGGCGCCGCGACGAAGGCCTGGCGGATACGCCGGCCCTCGGCCGTACGGATCGGAATGTTCTGCAGATTCGGGTCGGACGACGACAAGCGCCCGGTCGCTGTCACGGCCTGGTGGTAGCTGGTGTGGATGCGGCCGGTGCGCGGATTGATCTGCTGCGGCAGCTTGTCGGTGTAGGTGCCCTTGAGCTTGCTCAGGCTACGGTGCTGCATGATCACCTTCGGCAGGGGGTAATCCTTTTCAGCCAGCTCGGCCAGCACGCTTTCGGCGGTAGACGGCTGACCGCCTGCGGTCTTCGACAGCACCGGGCAGCCGAGCTTGTCATAGAGGATCGCGCAGAGCTGCTTGGGCGAGCCGAGGTTGAACTCTTCACCCGCGATGTCGAAGGCCTCACGCTCCAGCTCGACCAGTTTGTTGCCCAGCTCGACGCTCTGCAGTCCGAGCAGGTTGGCGTCGACCAGCGCGCCGTTGCGCTCGATGCGCGCCAGCACCGGCACCAGTGGCATCTCGATCTCGTTCAGGACCTTGAGCAGCGAAGGCGTGGCCTCCAGCTTGTTCATCAGGGTCTGATGCAGGCGCAGAGTGACATCGGCGTCTTCGGCAGCATAGGGACCAGCCTGCTCGACGGCAATCTGATCGAAGGTCAGCTGTTTGGCGCCCTTGCCGGCGATGTCTTCGAACCGGATGGTGCCGCGGCCGAGGTACTTGAGGGCCAGGCTGTCCATGTCATGGCGCGTGGCCGTGGCGTCGAGCACATAGGATTCGAGCATGGTGTCGAAGGTCATGCCGCGCATCTCGATGCCGTAATGCATCAGCACGTTCATGTCGTACTTGCCGTGCTGGCAGATCTTGCGCTTGCTCGGGTCTTCGAGCAGCGGCTTGAGCGCGGCCAGCACCGCGTCACGATCAAGCTGCTGCGGCACGCCCATGTAGCTGTGGCCGAGCGGCACGTAGGCAGCCTGGCCTGCTTCAATGGCGAAGGAGACGCCGACCAGCTGCGCCTTCTGTGCATCGATACTGGTAGTTTCGGTGTCGAAAGCGAAGCAATCCGCAGCCTTCAGCCGTGCAAGCCAGGCATCGAATTCGGCCTGATCGAAAAGGGTGCGGTATTCGGCTTCAGCCTGGATCGAGCAACCCTCGGGCTGCACCTCGCAGTCTTCACCGGCGGCCTTGGCCTCACGTAGCAAATCGTCGAGCCAGTTCTTGAACTCCAGCTCGCGGTACAGCGCAATCAATGCCTCACGGTGCGGCTCGCCCGGCATCAGATCGCCGACCTGAACATCCAGCGGTACGTCGATCTTGATCGTGGCCAGCTCATAGGACATGAACGCCGCGTCGCGATGTTCTTCAAGCTTGGCGGCCAGCGACTTGGCGCCGCGGATCGGCAGGCCAGAGACCTTGTCGAGATTGTCATAGAGGCCTTTGATGCCGCCTTCGATGCCGTTGAGCAGGCCGCACGCGGTCTTCTCGCCAACCCCGGGCACACCGGGGATGTTGTCGACTTTGTCGCCCATCAGCGCGAGGAAGTCGATGATCAGATCCGGGCCGACGCCGAACTTGTTCTTCACGCCTTCGATGTCATAGACGCTACCGGTCATGGTGTTGACCAGGGTGACATGCGGGCAGACCAGCTGGGCCATGTCCTTGTCGCCAGTGGAGATGACCACGTCGCGCTTGAGCGCGGCACACTGCCGCGCCAGTGTTCCAATCACGTCGTCCGCCTCGACGCCTTCAACGCACAGCAGTGGCATACCCAGCGCACGCACACTGGCATGCAGCGGCTCGACCTGGCCACGCAGGTCGTCGGGCATCGGTGGACGATGGGACTTGTATTCAGCGAACAGCGTGTCTCGGAAGGTCGGGCCCTTGGCGTCGAAAACCACCGCGAAGGGGCTGTCCGGATACTGCCGACGCAACGACAACAGCATGTTCAGCACGCCCTTCACGGCGCCGGTGGGCTTGCCGGTAGAGGTGGTCAGCGGAGGCAGGGCGTGGAAGGCGCGGTAGAGGTAGGACGAACCGTCCACCAGAACGAGGGGCGCTTGGCTCATGAGCAGGATCAACCTTTTCGACGGGTCCGCAGCTAGAATGCACAGGACCACTTGACGACAAAGGGACAAGGTTATCATGCGCACATTCAAACCTTTGCTGCTGGCCGGGCTGCTGGCAATGATGCCGCTGAGCGGTTTCGCCCAGGAATCGGTCGATGGCGAGCCTGACGTCACGATTCGCCAAGACGGCGACCGTACGGTCGAGGAGTATCGCGTCAACGGCTTCCTCTATGCGGTGAAGATCACGCCCAAGACCGGCAAGCCGTACTTCTTGGTCCGTGCCGATGGCGACAGTAACTTCATCCGCGCCGACCGCCCGGACATGCTGATCCCGGCCTGGGAAATCTTCAGCTGGTAGCCCAGCCTAGACACTAACGGAAGTCATTCATGTCGGTTTTCACGCCCCTGCAACGCGAAGAACTCGAAGCCTTTCTGGCGCCTTACGGGCTGGGGCGCCTGCGTGACTTCGAGGGCATCGCCGCCGGCAGCGAGAACAGCAACTTCTTCGTCAGCCTGGAGCGGGGAGAGTACGTTCTGACGCTGATCGAACGCGGCCCGAGCCAGGACCTGCCGTTCTTCATCGAACTGCTCGATGTGCTGCATCGCGCCGGTCTGCCGGTGCCCTATGCGCTGCGTACGGATCGCGGCGACGCCTTGCGTTCACTGGCCGAGAAGCCGGCGCTGCTGCAGCCCAGGCTGTCGGGAAAGCACATCACCGCGCCCAATCGGCACCACTGCACGGAGGTCGGTCGGATGCTGGCGCGGCTGCATCTGGCCACCCGCGAGCAGATATTGGAACGCCGCAGCGACCGCGGCCTGGACTGGATGCAGCAGGAAGGCCCAAGCCTGGGACTGTCTCTCGGTGAGGATCAGCTGCCGTTGCTACGCGACGGCCTGGCAGAAATCGCCGAGCTGAACCCAAAGATTCTGGCCCTGCCGCGGGCCAACCTGCATGCCGACCTGTTTCGTGACAACGTGCTCTTCGATGGTAACCACCTGACCGGCGTGATCGACTTCTACAACGCCTGCTCGGGGCCGATGCTCTACGATCTTGCGATCGCCGTGAACGACTGGTGCTCGCACCCCAACGGCGAACTCGACGAGGAGCGCAGCCAGGCGCTGCTTGCCGCCTACTCCAGCCTGCGCCGCTTCACCCCGGCAGAGGCCGAACTGTGGCGACCGATGCTGCGCGTGGCCTGCGTGCGGTTCTGGCTGTCGCGCCTGATCGCCGCCCAGCGGTTCGCGGGGCAATCGGTTCTGATCAAGGATCCGGACGAATTCGGTCGGCTGCTGCAAGTTCGCCAGCGATGCCACAGCGCCCTGCCGTTTGCCTTTTGAGGCCCGCTGCAACCTGAAGGCCGCGGCGGAAAAACCATTTGCTCCGTGTGCAATCAAACAGCCATGCTCGCTGTCAAAACTCCTGACACCTACGACCGTACGGGATGTACGCATGAGCAGAGCCACGCCCCGGGAGGGACTTTCAGGAACGTTTTCACCGTTTGAACGTCAAGTACTGCCCGTCCAGCCGCACCGTTGCGCCTGCATTGATAGCGTCAGCCCCAGCAAGCAGCGTACAACGACGGGTTTAGCCGCTGCGCCCGGTAGCATCCCTGCCCAGTCGCGCAATGCCCGTTCGGACGGCCCTTTCGATATGTCGCTGCCCCAGGCCGCGGCGCTCAACATCCTGATGCACCTGCCCGTCCCGGCCAGGCCGCATTGCTTTCAGGGAAAACAAGCATGACCTCACGCTATGTAATCAATGCCTCGGTTAGCCCGAAAGGTAGCCTGGAGACACTGTCCCAACGAGAAGTCCAGCAACTGAGCGAAGCCGGTTGTGGCAGCACTTACACGCTGTTCCGCCAGTGCGCCCTGGCGATCCTCAATACCGGCACGCGCATCGATAACGCCAAGACCATCCTCGAGGCCTACGACGACTTCGAAGTTCGCATCCATCAGCAGGATCGCGGCGTACGCCTGGAATTGCTCAACGCACCGGCCGATGCCTTCGTCGACGGCGAGATGATCGCCAGCACCCGCGAAATGCTCTTCAGCGCGCTGCGCGACATCGTCTACACCGAAAGCGAGCTGGGCAGCCCGCGCATCGACCTGAGCAGTTCCCAGGGCATCACCGATTACGTCTTCCACTTGCTGCGCAACGCCCGCACCCTGCGTCCCGGCGTCGAGCCCAACATGGTGGTGTGCTGGGGCGGGCACTCGATCAGCACTGAGGAGTACAAGTACAGCAAGCGTGTCGGCCACGAGCTGGGCCTGCGCAACCTGAACATCTGCACCGGCTGCGGCCCTGGCGTGATGAAGGGCCCGATGAAGGGCGCAACCATCGCCCATGCCAAGCAACGCATCGTCGGCGGCCGGTATCTGGGCCTGACCGAGCCGGGCATCATCGCCGCCGAGGCACCAAACCCGATCGTCAACGAGCTGGTGATCCTGCCGGATATCGAAAAGCGCCTGGAAGCCTTCGTCCGTGTCGGCCACGGCATCATCATTTTCCCCGGCGGGGTCGGTACGGCAGAGGAATTCCTCTACCTGCTGGGCATCCTGCTGCACCCGGACAACCGCGACGTTCCGTTCCCGGTCATTCTTACCGGCCCCGAAAGCGCTGCGCCCTATCTTGAGCAGATTCGCGAATTCGTCGGTGCCACGCTCGGGGAGAAAGCCCAGGGGCTCTACCAGATCATCATCGACAACCCGACTGAGGTGGCCCGGCAGATGTCCGAGGGGCTGAAAGCCGTCAAACAGTTCCGTCGTGAGCGCAACGATGCCTTCCATTTCAACTGGCTGCTGAAGATCGAGGATGGCTTCCAGCACCCCTTCGATCCGACTCACGAGAACATGGCCAGCCTGCAGCTGACGCGCGACGTGCCGCCCCACCTGCTGGCAGCGAACCTGCGCCGCGCCTTCTCCGGGATCGTCGCGGGCAACGTCAAGGACAAGGGCATTCGCCGTATCGAGCAGTTCGGCCGCTACGAGATACACGGCGACCAGTCGATCATGAAGCCGCTGGACGCGCTGTTGCAGGCGTTCGTCGAACAGCATCGGATGAAACTGCCCGGCGGCCGGCCGTACGAGCCCTGCTACCGCGTCGTAACCTGATGAGATGGATTGAGCCGATGGGCGCACCCCGCCTGCCGGCTCGATCCTAGCGGCTTAGCCGCACTTTGAATTGCCGCAATTCAGGCAGGTGGCGCAGCCATCCATCTGCACCACCGCCTGGGTGTTGCACTTGCTGCACAGCTGCGCGCCGGCTGGAAATCCTTCGCCCGGCTCCACCGTGACCGCACCCTGGCTGGCCTCGTAGGCGGCGCGCTTTTCCGCCAGATACTTGAGCTGGGTTTCGTCCAGCGCATGCCCTTCGAGCATGCCGATATGGATCAGGTGGCGCTCCAGTACCCCGCCGATCTCCGCCACGATGGACGGCATATAGACGCCGCCTTTCTTCAGGTAGCCGCCACGCGGATCGAACACCGCTTTCAGCTCCTCGACGAGAAAGGTGCAATCACCGCCCTTGCGGAACACCGCGGACATGATTCGGGTGAGCGCGACGATCCACTGGAAGTGGTCCATGTTTTTCGAATTAATGAAAATCTCGAACGGCCGGCGCTGCTCATGGGGCGTGCCGGCATTGAGCACGACGTCGTTGACGGTGACGTAGAGCGCATGTTCGAACAGCGGTGACTTGATCTTGTAGGTCATGCCGACCAGGGTTTCCGGGCGCTGCAGGCTCTCATCCATCTCCACCACGTTGGTCTTGGCGGTGGGTTGGTCAGCGGTGACGGCAGGCCGCTCGAGGGTCTCGTCGACGACCTTGAAGCCCTTGATGCGCTGAGTGATCTTTACGGTCATTGCGGGTTCTCCATCCGGACGACAGGTGCCGCCCGGCTATCAGTCGGGGCTCAATATTTGCCGTAGTAGCCTTCTTTGAGGGCGTCGAACAGGTTGGCGGCGGAATTGACTTCCCCGTCATATTCGACCTCTTCGTTGCCTTTCAGCTCGACCACGCTGCCGTCTTCGAGAATGAAGCGGTACAGGGTCTTTTCCAAATCGGCCTCCTTGACCAGCACGCCCTGGAACGCCGCTGGATTGAAGCGGAAGGTGGTGCAGCCCTTGAGGCCCTGGCGCCAGGCGTAGCGGTAGATGTCCTTGAAGGCCTCGAACGGATAGTCGGTGGGCACGTTGGCGGTCTTGGAAATCGACGAGTCGACCCACTTTTGCGCTGCGGCCTGGATATCCACGTGCTGCGTCGGGGTGACGTCGTCGGCGGTGATGAAATACTCCGGCAGTTGCTCGCCCGCCTCGGTCGAACCCGGTTTGGCGCGCGAATTGATCAGCGTGCGATAGGCCAGCAATTCGTAGCTGAACACCTCGATCTTTTCCTTGGCCTTGCGCCCGGCGCGGATCAGGTTGCGCGAGTAATGATGCGCGAAGCTTGGCTCGATGCCGTTTGAGGCGTTGTTGGCCAGACTCAGGCTGATGGTGCCAGTGGGCGCGATGGAGCTGTGGTGGGTGAAGCGCGCGCCCTGCTCGGCCAGTGCCTCGATCAGCTCCGGCGCGTATTCGGCGAGCTTCTGCATGTAACGGGAGTATTTGGCGTGCAGCACGCGCCCCGGCACCTGGTCGCCGATCTGGTAACCGTTCTTGGCCATTTCCGGGCGCTTGCGCAGCATTTCAGCGGTCACTTCAAAAGTTTCCGCGAGCAGCGGCGCCGGCCCCTTTTCCTTGGACAGATCCAACGCCACTTCCCAGCCAACCAGCGCCATCTCCCGCGTGACCTCTTCGGTGAACACGCAGGCTTCGGCGCTGCCATAGCGCAACTTGAGCAAGGTCAGTGCCGAGCCGAGCCCGAGGAAACCCATGCCGTGGCGGCGCTTGCTCTCGATTTCGTGACGCTGCTGCGCCAGCGGCAGGCCGTTGATCTCCACCACGTTGTCCAGCATGCGGGTGAACACACGTACCACTTCACGGTATTTGTCCCAGTCGAAGCGCGCGTCGGCGCCGAAAGGGTCGATGACGAAATGGGTGAGGTTGATCGAGCCCAGCAGGCAGGAGCCATAGGGCGGCAGCGGCTGCTCGCCGCAAGGGTTGGTGGCGCGGATCGCTTCGCACCACCAGTTGTTGTTCAGCTGGTTGACCCGGTCGATGAGGATGAAGCCCGGCTCGGCGTAATCGTAGGTGGAGACCATGATCATGTCCCACAGATGTCGCGCCTTGACTCGCCCGTAGATCTTGCAGGCCACCAGTCCGTCGTCGCGCACGATGTAGCCGTCATGGCTCGGCCATTCGCGCCACAGCACCTGCTCGGCGTCGGCCAGATCCAGCTCGGCTTCTTCCTTCAGGTGCAGCGGAAAGATCAACGGCCAATCCGCGTCGGCTTCTACCGCCTGCATGAATTCGTCGGTGATCAGCAAGCTGAGGTTGAATTGCCGCAGCCGGCCGTCTTCGCGTTTGGCGCGGATGAATTCGCGCACGTCCGGATGACCGACATCAAAGGTGCCCATTTGCGCACCCCGGCGCCCGCCGGCAGAGCTGACGGTAAAGCACATCTTGTCGAAGATATCCATGAACGACAGCGGGCCGCTGGTATGCGCGCCAGCGCCGGACACAAAGGAGCCGCGCGGGCGCAGGGTGCTGAATTCGTAACCGATGCCGCAGCCGGCCTTGAGCGTCAGGCCAGCCTCATGGACTTTGCCGAGAATGTCGTCCATCGAGTCGGCAATGGTGCCGGAAACGGTGCAGTTGATCGTCGAGGTGGCCGGTTTGTAGTCCTGCGCGCCAGCGTTGGAGATGATCCGCCCGGCGGGGATGGCGCCATTGCGCAGCGCCCAGAGAAATTGCTGATACCAGAGCTCGCGGGTTTCCGCATGTTCGACATCAGCGAGTGCCCGCGCGACCCGCTGCCAGGTGTCGTCGACGCTGTCGTCGACGGCGCTGCCATCTTTGCGGGTTAGCCGGTATTTCTGCGCCCAGATGTCTTCGGAGGCCACCTGCAGGGCTATGTCAGGGGTGGTTTTCGTCTCTGCCGCGATGGGCCCGTCCGTCTTCGCCATGCGCTGCGCATCCTCGTGTCGATGGAGTGGAAACCAAAGCACGAAGCATAGCCACGGGCGCCAGAAGCACTATGACGCGCATCAAGTCGGCCGACGGACGACCCGCAAAGGCGCCCGCCGGCGCGAGGCCTTTGGGCGCTGCGAGCTGAGGGTCAGAGCGATTCCAGGCATTCCGCCAGCGAGCTGCCGAGATCCTCGATCAACTGTTCGTAGCCGCCCGCCGAGGCGCCGATGCCATAACCCAGCGCGTCCAGCTCGGTGACCTTCACTGGCAATCCACGGATCAGGCTATCCGCCAGACGCGGACGAACCGGAGGCTCGTAGAACACGCAGCTCGGACCGGCCTGCTCCAAGCGCTCACGCATGGCGGCCACATGCCTCGCGCCGGGCTGGGCTTCGCCGCCGGCACTGAAGACGCCAGCGTGTTTAAGCCCATAAGCGGCTTCGAAATAATCGAAGGCCTCGTGAAAGACGAAGAACGGCTTGCTTCGGGTTTCGCTCAGGCGCTGGCTGAGCCGCTTATCGAGCGCATCCAGCCGCTGCTTGAATGCGGACAGGTTGGCTCGGTAGCGCTCGGCGTTGGCCGGATCAGCCTCTGCCATGTCCTGCGCCATGCCTTCGGCGATGGTTACCGCGTTGGCAGGCAACAACCAGAGGTGCGCGTCCAGGCTGCCGGGACGATGGGCGTGGTCGTGTTCGTCGTGGTCAGCGGCCTGAGCGTGAGTGGCTTCATGAGCGTGGTCGTCATGCTCATCATGGGCCTGTTCTGAATGCTCGGCGTGCTCATCGTCGTGCGCATCATGTGCATGCTCGTCGTGGGCATCGTGATCATGGTCGTGCTCGCTGGCTGCCTCGCCGAAATGGCGCAGGGTCAATCCGGGCAGCGACTGTATCGCCACGCTCGGCCGTTTGCGGCCCTCCAGCACCGGCGCGAGAAAGCCTTCCATGTCCGGACCGATCCAGTAGAACAGGTCGGCGCTGCGAAGCTGCCGTACGTCGGACGGTCGCATCGCGTAATGGTGAGGCGAGGCACCCGGCGGCAGCAGAACGGCGGGCTTGCCAACGCCGTCCTGAACGGCAGCAGCGATCAGCTGCAGCGGCTTGATGCTGGTCAGCACCTCGATTTCAGCATGGGCCTGGGCGCTGCTGAAAAGACTGGCGGTCACTAGAAGCGGTATCGAAAAAAGACGAAACACGGGCAACACTCGATTGAACTGAATGGGTAACATAATAACGTCTCTCAGCCACATCGTCTTCGCTCATGCCCAAGTCTCCGCTGGCCTGCACGCCCCACGACCACCACCACTGCGTCAGCCATGCACTGGCCGAAGCCGACCTCCTGTGCGAGCGCTCGGGCGTGCGCCTGACCGCTCTGCGCAAGCGCGTGCTGGAGCTGGTCTGGCAAAGCCACAAGCCGCTCGGCGCCTACGACATCCTCGCCGAGCTGACGGCGCAGGACGGCCGCCGCGCCGCGCCGCCCACGGTATACCGCGCGCTGGATTTTCTGCTCGAGAACGGCCTGGTGCACCGCATCGCTTCGCTCAACGCGTTCATTGGCTGCAATCACCCCGAGCACCCGCACCAAGGCCAGTTTCTGATCTGCCGCAACTGCCACACCGCCATTGAGCTCGAACAACCTGCCATCAGCGAGGCCATCGACCAGGCCGCGCGCAGCGTCGGCTTCCAGGTCGAAGGCCAGACGGTCGAGGTGGTCGGCCTATGCGCATCCTGCAGGAACGCGGCATGAACGAAACGCTGATCCGCCTGGACGATATTCATGTCCGCTTCGCCAACCAGGCGGTGCTCGAAGGCGCTCAGCTGCAGGTCCATCGTGGCGAAATCGTCACCCTGATCGGCCCCAACGGCGCCGGCAAGACCACCCTGGTGCGTGCCGTGCTCGGTCTGCTCAAGCCGGACAGCGGCACGGTCTGGCGCAAACCCAAGCTGCGCGTCGGCTATATGCCGCAGAAGCTGAACGTCGACCCCACCCTGCCGCTGTCAGTGCTGCGCTTCCTGCGCCTGGTGCCGGGTGTGGACCGCGCCGCGGCACTGGCGGCACTCAAGGAGGTGGGCGCCGAGCATGTCATCGACAGTCCGCTGCAATCGGTTTCCGGCGGCGAGATGCAACGGGTGCTGCTGGCCCGTGCGCTGCTGCGTGAGCCGGAGCTGCTGGTGCTGGACGAGCCGGTGCAAGGTGTCGATGTGGCCGGCCAGGCCGAGCTCTACCGACTGATCGGGCGGCTGCGCGAGCGCTACGGTTGCGGCGTATTGATGGTCTCCCATGACCTGCATCTGGTAATGAGCGCCACCGATCAGGTGGTCTGCCTGAATCGCCACGTCTGCTGCTCCGGTCATCCGGAACAGGTCAGCGCTGACCCGGCGTTCGTCGAACTGTTCGGCCAGGACGCGCGCAGCCTGGCCGTCTATCACCATCAGCACGACCACAGCCACGACCTGCACGGCAGCGTGGTTACCGCCAAACCCCATATTCACGGCCCGAACTGCAAGCACTGATGCCTGACTTTCTTCTCAACGCCCTGCTCGCCGGCCTCGCGCTGGCGCTGGTCGCCGGCCCGCTTGGCTCGTTTGTGGTCTGGCGGCGCATGGCCTATTTCGGTGACACCCTGTCGCATTCCGCGCTGCTTGGCGTTGCGCTGGGCTTGATGCTGGAGGTCAACCTGACCCTGGCGGTCATCGTCTGCTGCGTGCTGCTGGCGGTGCTGCTGGTGACCCTGCAACAGCGCCAGCCACTGGCCTCCGACACGCTGCTGGGCATCCTCGCCCATAGCACGCTGTCGCTCGGACTGGTGTCGCTGAGCTTTATGCAGGATGTTCGCATCGACCTAATGGGCTATCTGTTCGGCGATCTGCTGGCGGTCAGTCCCACCGACCTGGCCTGGATCGTCGGTGGCAGTGCGCTGGTGCTGCTGGCGCTCATCCCGCTGTGGCGGCCCCTGTTGGCGGTGACGGTGCACGAGGAGCTGGCCAAGGTCGAAGGCCTGCCGGTGGCGGCCATCCGCCTGGCCCTGATGCTGTTGATTGCGATGGTGATTGCCGTGGCGATGAAGATTGTCGGTGTGCTGCTGATCACTTCGCTGCTGATCATCCCGGCCGCGGCGGCCCAGCGCCATGCCCGCACGCCGGAACAAATGGCCCTGGGGGCCAGTCTGATCGGGCTGTTCGCCGTCTGCATGGGCTTGTCATTGTCTTGGTACGAGGACACCCCCGCCGGCCCATCCATCGTGGTGTCGGCCGCGGCGCTGTTCCTGCTCAGCTTTGCCTGGCGGCGCAGGTCCTGATCGGATGACGCCTCTGAAATACCTGAGCGGCTACCCCGAGTCGCTGCAGCAGCAGATCCGCCAGCTGATCGCCGAAGGACGCTTGGGCGACTACCTCGAGCGCCGCTACCCGCAACGCCACCAGGTACAAAGCGACAAGGCGCTGTACGGCTATGTGCAGCAGCTGCGCCAGAGCCATCTGAAAAGCGCGCCGAACATCGACAAGGTGCTCTACGACAATCGCCTAGACCTGACCCACCGCGCCCTCGGTCTGCACACCGCGGTGTCGCGGGTGCAAGGCGGCAAGCTCAAGGCCAAAAAGGAAATCCGTGTCGCCGCGCTGTTCAAGGAAGCGGCACCGGAATTCCTCCAGATGATCGTCGTGCACGAGCTGGCGCATTTACGCGAGAGTGATCACAACCGCGCCTTCTACAAGCTCTGCGAGCACATGATGCCGGGTTACGCGCAGACCGAGTTTGACCTGCGCTGCTACCTGCACTGGCGTGAGCTGAGCTGACAGCACGGCCGACACCCATCCTCCAGACGCAAAAAAGGCGGCCCGGGATCAACCGAGCCGCCTTTTTTTCACGCTATTGCGATCAGGCTGGCACTTGCTCCGCAGCCGCCTCGCGCGCCCAGACACGGTGCTGCGAGAGCGCCTGAGCAAAGGCCGAGAACACCGTCGCAACATCGCCGGAGTCACCGGTGACCAGACCGGCATCTTCCGGCAGATTCAGCGCCGTGAGCAGCTGCCGCGCCTCGCCCAGTACGGCAATTGGCTTGAGGTGCTTGTAGGCTTCGAGCAGGTAATGCTTGGCCACGCCGTTCTTGGCCATGGCCTGCACGCTCTGCGCGCCACCGGGCACGAACACCGCGTCGAAGGCAATCGAAGGCATGCCGTCCATCGCCGCGTCAGGCGTGAGCATCTTGCCATCGGCCGTCTTGACCGGCGCCGGTGACGGACCGATCAACTTGGCCATCGCCCCTTCGTCAGCCAGCTTCTGCTTGAACGCCTCGATGGCATCACCGTCGACGCCATTGGCGATGAGGATCGCTACCTTGCGCGACTTGATATTGCCTGACAGGTGATTGAGCAGGCTCAGCGCCGGCGAACTGGCCGGTGTCGGCTGTTTCAGGGACATTGTCGGCGCCGTCGGCGGCGTTACGCCGATGTTCTCGGCCACCCGGCGCGCCAGCTCAAGATCGATATTGGCAAGGATCTCGTTGACCTGACGCTCACGGATGAACACCCGCTCGACCTTACCCAGCTCGAAGCTGTAGGCGCCGATGATGTGCTCCTTCTCTGGCGCGCTCATGCTGTTCCAGAACAGCGTGGCCTGGGAGAAGTGATCACCGAACGATGGGCTGCGCGCCCGTACCTTGTGACCTTCCATGCGCTCTGGATAGCTCTCGAAGCCACCACCGCTGGCAGCTGGCGGGGTTTCTTTCGGCCAGCCGCTGTCGACGGAGTTGGGCTCGTAGTTGGCGCGGCCCTTGTTGATCGTCTGACGGTGGAAGGCATCACGCTGGTTGTTGTGCACCGGCGCAATGGAACGGTTGATCGGAATCTCGTGGAAGTTCGGCCCGCCCAGGCGCAGCAGCTGAGTATCGGTGTAAGAGAACAGCCGGCCCTGCAGCAACGGATCGTTGCTGAAATCGATGCCCGGGACGATATGGCCGATATGGAAGGCGGCCTGCTCGGTCTCGGCAAAGAAGTTGTCGGGGTTGCGGTTGAGGGTCATCTTGCCGAGCTTCTGCACCGGCACCAACTCTTCGGGGATGATCTTGGTCGGGTCGAGCAGGTCGAAGTCGAACTTGTGCTCGTCGGCCTCTTCCACCACCTGCACGCCGAGCTCCCACTCGAAGTAGTCACCCATTTCGATGGACTCCCACATGTCACGGCGGTTGAAGTCCGGGTCCTTGCCGGCCAGCTTCAGCGTCTCATCCCAGACCAGCGAGAAGGCACCGGCGACGGGCTTCCAGTGGAATTTGACGAAGCGGCTGGTGCCTTCGGCATTGACCAGGCGGAAGGTGTGCACGCCGAAGCCTTCCATGGCGCGCAGGCTGCGCGGGATGCCGCGGTCGGACATGGCCCAGATGACCATGTGCGCCGACTCCGGCGTCAGCGAGACGAAATCCCAGAAGCTGTCATGCGCCGACTGCCCCTGTGGGATTTCATTGTGCGGCTCGGGCTTCACCGCGTGGACAAAGTCGGGAAATTTGATGGCGTCCTGAATAAAGAACACCGGCATGTTGTTGCCGACCAGGTCGAAAATGCCTTCGTCGGTGTAGAACTTAGTGGCGAAACCGCGCACATCGCGCACGGTATCAGCGGAGCCACGCGAGCCCTGTACGGTGGAGAAACGCGTGAATACCGGCGTCTCCTTGCCCTTGCTCGCGAGAAAAGACGCCTTGGTCAGGGCGCTGTGGTCGTCGTAGCTGACGAACACGCCATGGGCAGCCGAACCACGGGCGTGCACGATGCGCTCGGGAATGCGCTCGTGGTCGAAGTGCGTGAGCTTCTCGCGCATGATGAAGTCTTCGAGCAGCGAGGGGCCGCGTTCACCGGCACTCAAAGTGTTCTGGTTATCAGCGATTTTCACGCCCTGGTTGGTGGTCAACGCTTCACCGGTGGCGTCGCTGCGTGCGCCCTCGAGCTGATCGAGCTTGGCGTTGTGGTTCTTGCGGTCGACGGTGTCAGTACCGGCAACTTCGCTGTGTTTTGGATCTTTGTTGTCCGTCATCTTGGGCCTCGGTTGAGCGTATGTGCCTAACCGCGAAGGGACCTGGCCGATCTGGGCCGGATGCATCAATTCACGGCATACCGGTTAGTGACCCTATAAAGCCTCTCAAGGTTGCGCCTTACGTCGATTAGCTCCCGCTATCGCACCGATGGCTTACCTCAATCGCAGCTGTTCCCTACGCCCAGGTGCCGCAAACGCGTAGAATGCACGCCTTTCGCCACTACCCAGGCACATACGACCGCACCCACAAGGTTCGCCCGTGATCGAATTTCAGCAAGTCCACAAAACCTATCGGGTGGCCGGCCGGGGCACCGCTCGTGAAGTGCCTGCGCTCAAGCCGACCGAACTGACCATCGGTGCCGGTGAAGTGTTCGGCCTGATCGGCCACTCCGGCGCCGGCAAGAGCACCCTGCTGCGCCTGATCAACCGTCTGGAAGAACCGTCTGGTGGGCGCATCCTGGTCAACGGAGAAGACGTCACCGCACTCGACGCCAATGGCCTACGCCGTTTCCGTCAGCGGGTCGGGATGATCTTCCAGCATTTCAATCTGCTGATGTCCAAAACCGTCGCCGACAACGTTGCCATGCCACTGCGGCTGGCCGGCAACCATTCCCGCAGCGAGATCGACAGCCGCGTAGCCGCCCTGCTCGAACGCGTCGGGCTGAAAGACCAGGCGCGCAAATATCCGGCGCAGTTGTCGGGCGGGCAGAAGCAGCGCGTTGGTATTGCCCGTGCCCTCGCCACCGAGCCGGACATCCTGCTCTGCGACGAAGCCACCAGTGCCCTCGATCCGCAGACCACCGCCTCGGTGCTGCAGTTGCTCGCCGAGATCAATGCCGAGCTGAAGCTGACCATCGTGTTGATCACCCACGAGATGGACGTGATTCGCCGCGTCTGCGACCGCGTTGCGGTAATGGATGGCGGCGCCATCGTCGAACAAGGGCCGGTCACCGAGGTGTTCCTGCATCCCAAACACCCCACCACCCAACGCTTCGTGCTTGAAGACGAAGCGGTCGACGAAGGTGAGCAGCACGACGATTTCGCCCATGTGCCCGGCCGCATACTGCGCCTGACCTTTCAGGGTGATGCCACCTACAAACCGCTGCTCGGCACGGTCGCACGGGAAACCGGTGTGGATTTCAGCATCCTCTCGGGGCGCATCGACCGTATCAAGGACACGCCCTACGGCCAGCTGACCCTGGCCCTGGTGGGCGGCGACATGGCCGCGGCCCTGGCCCAGCTGGATGCCGCTGACGTTCACGTGGAGGTACTGCGCTGATGGACGCCTTGTTCAGCTCTTTATTGGGGAATGTCGACTGGTACGAGATCTGGCTGGCGACCCTGGACACCTTGCTGATGCTCGGCGGATCGCTGCTGTTCACCATCATCCTCGGCCTGCCGCTGGGCGTGCTGCTGTTTCTCACCGGCCCGCGCCAACTGTTCGAGAACGGCCCGCTGTACGGCTTTCTGTCCTTTGTGGTGAACGTGCTGCGCTCGTTGCCGTTCATCATTCTGCTGATCGTGATGATCCCCTTCACGGTGCTGGTTACCGGCACCTCGCTGGGGGTGGCCGGGGCGATCCCGCCGCTGGTGGTGGGCGCGGCGCCGTTCTTTGCGCGACTGGTGGAAACCGCGCTGCGCGAGGTCGATCGGGGCATCATCGAGGCCACCCAGGCCATGGGCGCCACTACCCGGCAGATCATCTTCAATGCCCTGTTGCCGGAGGCTCGTCCGGGCATCATTGCCGCCGTGACCGTCACCGCCATCACCCTGGTGTCCTACACCGCCATGGCCGGCGTGGTAGGTGCGGGCGGGCTCGGCGACCTGGCCATCCGCTTCGGCTATCAACGTTTCCAGACCGACGTCATGGTCGTCACCGTGGTGCTGCTGCTGGTCCTGGTTCAGGTACTGCAGAGCGTCGGTGACAAGTTGGTAACGCATTTTTCAAGAAAATAACTGCCTAACCGGCACCGATACTGGAACCCACAAGGAACCCTCCATGAAAAAACTGCTTGCTGCCTTTGCCGCTGTCGCGGCCTTCTCCGCCCAAGCTGCCGACGAACTGAACGTCGCCGCTACGGCCGTTCCACACGCGGAAATCCTCGAGTTCGTCAAACCTCAGCTGGCCAAACAGGGCGTCGACCTAGAGGTGAAGGTCTTCACCGACTACGTGCAGCCGAACATTCAGGTGTCCGAGAAGCGCCTGGACGCCAACTTCTTCCAGCACCAGCCGTACCTGGATGAGTTCAACAAGGGCAAGGGCACCGAACTGGTCAGTGTGGCTGGCGTACACATCGAGCCCTTCGGCGCTTACTCGAGCAAGCACAAGTCGCTGGACGAGCTGCCCAAAGGCGCGACCGTCGTGATCCCCAACGACGCCACCAACGGCGGCCGTGCCCTGCTGCTGCTGCAGAAGGCCGGCGTGATCACGCTGAAGGACGGCGCCGGGATCACTGCCACGCCAAAGGACATTGCCGAGAACCCGAAGAACATCAAGATTCGTGAGCTGGAAGCCGCGACTCTTCCGCGCGTGCTGACCCAGGTCGACCTGGCGCTGATCAACACCAACTACGCCCTCGAAGCCAAGCTCAACCCCACCGAAGACGCCCTGTTCATCGAAGGCAACGACTCGCCATACGTGAACATCTTGGTTGCCCGCCCGGACAACAAGGACAGCGCCGCCATGCAGAAGCTGATCGAAGCGCTGCACAGCGAAGAGGTGAAGCAGTTCATCAATGAGAAGTACAAGGGCGCCGTCGTACCGGCGTTCTAAGCGCGACGGAAGAGGAGCGGCGTACAGCGCCGCCCCGTTTGCACTTGAGACAGGCCCGCCACGTGCGGGCCTTGTTGTTTCTGATAGCGGCACATTGGGGCGACGCTTAACCGCAGATGAGCTGCGGTGAACGGTTACTCCAGCGCCAGCACTGCCGGCAGCTGCTCGGCCAGCTTTTCGGTACGCAGCGGCGCACGGACGAATCCGCGCAGGCGGCCGTCGGGGCCGATCAGGGCGAGGTTGCCGCCGTGGTCGACCGTGTAGTTGTCCTTCGAGGTGTCGGCCGGAATGAAGGGCACACCGGCAGCGTTGGCCAAAGTCTGAATGTCGTCCAGCGAGCCGGTCAGGCCGATGAACTCGGCTCCGAAATACTCCAGGTACTTTTTCAACTGCGCGGGCGTGTCACGCTCGGGGTCGACACTGACCAGGATCGGCTGCATTCGCTGCCGTGCCGCTTCCGGTAGCTGGCCGCGCAGCTGACGCAGCTCAGCCAGGGTGGCCGGGCAGATATCCGGGCAGAAGGTGTAGCCGAAGAACAGTAGATTCCAGCGTCCTTCAAGGCTCTTCATCGACACGGGCTCGCCGTTCTGATTGGTCAGCGTCAAGTCAGGCACGTCACGGCCCTGGGGCAGCATGACGATACCGGCATCGAGCAGATCGGCGGTGTCGAGCTGCTGTTCGGTGTTGAGCACCTTGTAAACCGTCAGGCCGATGACCAGCGCAACCAGCGCCACGAGAATGAATACAGTTTTCTGGATGCGTGTCATGAAGGTCCTTGTCGGCTGGCTTAAAAGGTCAGCGGCAAATAATGATCAACCAGCAAGGCGATGAACAGCGCGAACAAGTACCAGATGCTGAATTTGAAGGTCTTGATGGCGGCATGTGGGCGGCTGTCGCGATAGAGCACGACCGTCCAGAACAGGAAGCGTGCGCCCAGCAGCACAGCGGCAGCGAGGTACAGCGGGCCACTCATGTGAATGGCAAAGGGCATGACGCTGACCGCCAGCAACATCGCGGTATAGAGCAGGATGTGCACCTTGGTGTAGTGCTCGCCGTGGGTCACAGGCAGCATCGGCACGTTGACCTTGGCGTACTCATCCTTGCGGTGGATGGCCAGG
Organism: Stutzerimonas tianxiuensis; assembly: GCF_053470365.1. Classification (NCBI taxonomy): domain Bacteria; kingdom Pseudomonadati; phylum Pseudomonadota; class Gammaproteobacteria; order Pseudomonadales; family Pseudomonadaceae; genus Stutzerimonas; species Stutzerimonas tianxiuensis. The sequence goes on from NZ_JBPVWS010000012.1 coordinate 142,813, forward strand.
GCCCAGAAGTGCGGCGGGGTCCAGGCGAAGATGATCAGCACCAGCAACAGCGGTTCGGCCGTCACCTGACCAGTCACCGCGACCCAGCCCAGCAGCGGCGGCGCAGCGCCGGCCAACCCGCCAATAACGATGTTTTGCGGCGTGGCGCGCTTAAGAAAGCCGGTATAGATCACCGCATAACCGATCAGCGAGGCCAGCGTCAGCCAGGCCGCTAGCGCATTGGTAAAGGTCAGCAGCAGGGCCATCCCGGCAACACTGAGCACCAGGGCAAACAGCAACGCAGCGGCCGGCGCGACCCGGCCTTGTGCCAACGGCCGCTTATGGGTGCGCGCCATTTCCAGGTCGATGCGCCGGTCCACCACATGGTTGATTGCCGCCGCGCCACCGGCACAGAGCGCGATGCCCAGGTTGCCAAACAACAGAACTGTCCAGGGCACACCCGAGCGTGTAGCGAGAAACATGCCCACCAATGAAGTGATGAGCATCAGGACAACCACCCTGGGCTTTGTCAGCTCGAGGTAGTCGCGCCAGATGGCCTGGGCGCCGCGTTCGCTGATGAGAGTGGCCATGGGATTCTCCTTATGCGCGAGGCAGGTCGAGCCTGCTCGTCGTGTTCGAATTCAAATGCAACTGGGACGCCGGAACGCCCGCAGTTGTCGGGCTAAGCCGCAAGCGATGGTTGATCAGCACGGTGACCAGCAGCAGCAGCGCACCGCCGCCGTTGTGAGCGACCGCAACGGCCAATGGCAGATTGAGCAGCACATTGCTGATGCCGAGCCCGATCTGCAGCGCCAACGAGGCCACAAGCAGGCCGGCCAGCCGCGGCAATCCGTGGCGCAAGAGCTGCCAGCAGAGCGCCAGCAGGATCAGCGTCACGCTGAGCGCGCCCAGCCGATGAGTCAGGTGAATGGCGGTACGCGCCTCGCCATAGAGCATGCCGCCGAGGTAGTTGGGGCCGATATCGTGATGGGTCAGGTTGAAGGCGTTGGCGAAATCCATCTGCGGCCACCACTGGCCATGGCAGGTGGGGAAATCGGTGCAGGCCACCGCCGCGTAATTGCTGCTGACCCAGCCGCCCAGCGCGACCTGGACGATCACCGCGAGCATGCCGATCAGCGCGAAGGTTCTGAGCCTGCCCGGCACGCTCGGCATCGCCGGCCTCCGGCCGGACAGGCGCAGCGTCAGCAGAAACAAGAGGCTCAAGGTGGTGAAGCCGCCTAGCAGATGCGCCGTGACCACCTGCGGCCAGAGCTGCAGGGTCACCGTCCACATGCCGAATGCCGCCTGGGCGATGACGACCGCGAGCAACAGCAAGGGAAGTTTGAGCGGCTGTCCCGGCTCGTTGCGGCGGCGTAGCGCCTGCACCGCAAGCCCGAGAATGACCAGCCCCAGCGCACCGGCGAAGTAGCGATGCACCATTTCGTTCCAGCCCTTGTGCACCTCCAGCGGCGCATCGGGGAAGCGCATCGCCGCGAGGCTCTGCTTGTCTTCGCTCATGGGTACGCCCAGAAAGCCGTAGCAGCCGGGCCAGTCCGGGCAACCGAGGCCGGCATGAGTCAGCCGTGTATAGGCGCCGAGCAACACCACCACGACAGCCAATAGCGTGGCGACAAAGGCGAGGCGGTAGCCGGGTTTTGCCATCTGCTTCTCCTTGAGCGACCTCTTTGGGACTCCAGCGAGGCGGCTGAGTGCCTTGGATCAACCGATCTGGGAGATTTTCAGCAGGTGTTTGAGGTCATCGAGGATCGACTTTCCGTTGGCCTTGCCGTCATAACGCAGCACCAGATTGCCGTGGGGATCGACGATCCACAGCTGCGCACCCTGCGGTAAATCAGGATTGGCGCCGTATACGTCCGGGTTCAGGGCGTAGCGCTGCAACTGGGGATACTCTCGTTGCAGGCGCTGGTCGTAGTCGGCAGCCAAGGGCTGCGCACTGGCGAGGGCATGGCTGGCCCGGCCTGCTTCGCGGGCCAGGCCGATGTTGATCTGGCGGGCCAGGTAGACCAGCTGCTGACAGTCTTCAGCGCAACCCTGCGGTGCGGTGACCAGCAATTCCCAGCGCGGCTCGGCAGCCACCGGCGCGGTGACACCCAGAGCATCGCGGCCCTGGCCGGTGGCAACCAGCGCACCGTCGTAGGTACGGGTTTCGGGCACCCAGAAACCGAAGCGGTACATGGCGCTCGCCAGCAGCATGGGGCCGATCACCACCGCAAGGATCAGCAGCAATTGCAAACGTCCCCGGCGCCGTTGTGCCGGTGCAGCCTTGAAGGTCGGATTCATCGCGGTCACTGCTTGCTCCCCCGTGCCTGATGCACGCCGAAGTAGATGAACAACGCCAGCAGTGCCGCTGCCAGCGCAAACCACTGCACTGCATAGCCGACGTGCTGCTGCGGCTGCATAAAGGTCACCGGCCAATCGGCGCGATACGCTGCCGGGCCCGGGTCCAGCCGCAGCTGATATTTGATGCCGTCGCGGTCGAGCAACTGCCAGATGTCTTTCACGTCGACGTGGTTGATCAGACGCGGCCAGCCTTCTGCCATCCGCCGGTTGAGAATGAACGGGTCGCCGGAGGGCGCGTAGATCCAGGCGGACAGCTTCAGCGGGCGATCCGGGGTGTCGAATTTCGGGGGGATGCGCCGGTCCGGCCAGGGCAACCAGCCGCGGTTGACCAGCACCCAACGGCCGCTGGGCTGATCCTGAAACGGCTGCAGCAACTCGACACCAACGCGACCATCGCGGGTGCGGCTGTCCAGCAGGAAGCTGTGCTCAGCGTCGAAGCTGCCCTGCAAGTTGACGCGTGTATAGGCCGGCTCTTGGAGCGTGTCGATCTGCTCCGGGCCGATGGGCGCAGCGGCTTCACGCGCTTCCTGACGAGCCAGCATGTCGCGCTTCTGCTCACCGCGCTCCAGCTGCCAGAAACCCAGCCAGACTAGTAACGGCAACAGACACAGCACCACAAGCGTGGGTATGACGCCCGGCTTGAAGCCGTTCATACCCTGCCCCGCGGCGTATTGATCGGGCTGGCTATACTGCACCCCCACTTCTCCCAGTTCCCCTGTTACGGCGGACCGCTCATGCTCAAGGCGGCAATTGTTCTGTTATTAGTAGCCACACTGGTCAGTCTGTTCAGTGGTCTGTTTTTTCTGGTCAAGGACGAAGGCCGAACCTCACGTGTGCTCACCGCCCTCTTCGTTCGCGTCTCCCTCACGGCATTGACGGTCGCCCTGATTGCATGGGGCTTCTATAGCGGGCAGCTGCAACCCGGTTTCGGCGCCTGATCGGCTTAAATCACGTAGACGAATACGAACAAGCCAATCCACACCACATCCACGAAGTGCCAATACCAGGCCGCCGCCTCGAAACCGAAATGCTGCTCAGGCGTGAAGTGACCGCGGAAGCTGCGCACCAGCATTACCGTCAGGATGATTGCGCCCATGGTCACGTGGGCGCCGTGGAAGCCCGTGAGCATGAAGAAGGTCGCGCCGTAGATGCCCGAGCCCAGAGTCAGGCCCAGCTCGGTGTAGGCGTGTATGTACTCTTCGATCTGCAATGTCAGGAAGGCGATGCCCAGCAGCACGGTGATTCCCAGCCCCAACTTGAGCTGCTTGCGGTGTGCCTTGCGCAGCGCATGGTGCGCCCAGGTCAGGGTGAAGCTGGAGGTCACCAGCAGGATGGTGTTGATCAGTGGCAGGCCCCAGGGGCTGATGGTGCCGGAGGGCGCGGGGTAGAACCTCGGGTCCGGGTTGTTCAGCAGCGGCCAGCTGTACTCGAAGTTCGGCCAGAGCATGGCGCTGACGCCCTTGTCGCCTTCACCGTCTAGCCAGGGGCCTACCCAGTAACGGATGTAGAACAGCACGCCGAAAAAGGCGAGAAAGAACATCACCTCGGAAAAGATGAACCAGCTCATCCCCCAGCGGAACGAGCGGTCCATCTGCGCGCTGTACAGTCCCGCGCGGCCCTCACGGACCACCGCCCCGAACCAGCCGAACATCATGTAAGCGATCAGCAATGCGCCGATAAAAAAGATGATCGGCCCGCTGATCTCGTCGCGGCCGGCCTTGAGGTCGTTGAACCAGCTGCCCAGGCCGAAGACGGTAGTCAGCAGCGCCAACGTTCCCACAATCGGCCATTTGCTCTGGGCGGGAACGTAGTAGTTCTCGTGCGTTGTGGTCTGTTGGCTCATTGCAGACTCTCCTTGGTCGCCACCAGATGCGCCGGATCAACGAGGGCGACGGGAGGTTGGCGGGACGTGATGTCGAACAGGGTGTAGGCGAGCGTCAGGTGACGCACATCCGCAGGCAGATCACGATCGACGATGAAACGCACCGGCATTTCGATACGCTCACCGGGTTGCAGCACTTGCTGGGTAAAGCAGAAACACTCGGTCTTGTGGAAATAGGCCGCCGCCTTTGAGGGCGACACACTGGGCACGGCCTGCGCCGTCATCGGCTTGTCTGTCGGGTTGTAGGCGATGAAGCGCATCTCGCGGCTGGAGCCGGGATGAACATTGAGCTGGTCAGCCACCGGCTTGAATTCCCAGACCATGCCCGAGGCGTTGGTGGCGAGAAACTGCACCCGCACCTCTCGCGCCTCGTCTACGGTCTGCGCACCTTCATAGGCACCCGCCGTCTTGCCGTTGATGCCGAAGGCCTTGCACATGACGTCATAGATCGGCACCAGCGCGAAGCCGAAAGCAAACATCGCCACGACCACCAGCAACAGTCGACGTACCAGGCGGCCCAGCGGCAGCTCAGTGTTCATGGCGAGTCCTCAGAGCCGGCAGGCTAGTCATGTTTCGGACCTGTCCGATGCTCGTGCAGCTCCTCCACCGAAGGCGGCACGCTGAAGGTGTGGTACGGCGCCGGTGACGGCACACTCCACTCCAGGCCCTCCGCACCGTCCCAGGGCTTGGCAGCAGCAATCGGGCCGCCACGGATGCACTTGATCACGATGAACAGGAACAACAGCTGCGTTGCGCCGAACATGAAGGCCCCGATGCTGGAGACCATGTTGAAGTTGGCGAACATCATGTTGTAGTCCGGGATCCGTCGCGGCATGCCCGCGAGTCCGACGAAGTGCATCGGGAAGAACGCCAGGTTCATGCCGACGAAGCTCATCCAGAAGTGCAGCTTGGCGAGGGTTTCGTCATACATGTGGCCGGTCCACTTCGGCAGCCAGTAGTAGGCCGAAGCGAAGATGCCGAAGATCGCCCCCGGCACCAGCACATAGTGGAAATGCGCCACCACGAAGTAGGTGTCGTGGTACTGGAAGTCCGCCGGCGCGATGGCCAGCATCAACCCGGAGAAACCGCCGATGGTGAAGAGAATCACGAAGGCCACGGCGAACAGCATCGGCGCCTCGAAGGTCAGTGAGCCGCGCCACATGGTCGACACCCAGTTGAACACCTTCACCCCGGTGGGCACCGCGATCAGCATGGTGGCGTACATGAAGAACAACTCACCGGTCAGCGGGATGCCGACGGTGAACATGTGGTGCGACCAGACAATGAACGACAGGAAAGCGATGGCGCCGGTGGCGTAGACCATCGAGGTGTAGCCGAACAGCGGTTTGCGGGAGAACGCCGGGATGATCGAGCTGACCGCGCCAAAGGCCGGCAGGATCATGATGTACACCTCGGGGTGACCGAAGAACCAGAACACATGCTGGAACAGCACCGGATCGCCACCGCCGGCCGCGCTGAAGAAGCTGGTGCCGAAGTGGATGTCCATCAGCATCATGGTTACCACGCCCGCCAGAACCGGCATCACCGCGATCAGCAGAAACGCAGTGATCAGCCAGGTCCAGACGAACAGGGGCATTTTCATCAGCGTCATGCCCGGCGCGCGCAGGTTGAGGATGGTGGCGACCACGTTGATCGCGCCCATGATCGAGCTGATGCCCATCAGGTGAATGGCGAAGATGAAGAAGGTCACCGACTCCGGCGCAAAGGTCGTCGACAGCGGCGCGTAGAAGGTCCAGCCAAAGTTCGGCCCGCCGCCTTCCATGAACAGGGTAGAGACGAGCAGCCCGAACGCTGCGGGCAGCAGCCAGAAGCTGAAGTTGTTCATCCGCGGCAGCGCCATGTCCGGCGCGCCGATCATCAATGGGATCATCCAGTTGGCCAGCCCAACGAAGGCCGGCATCACCGCGCCGAAAACCATGATCAGCCCGTGCATGGTGGTCATCTGATTGAAGAATTCCGGTTGCACGATCTGCAGGCCTGGCTGAAATAGTTCGGCGCGGATCACCATCGCCATTGAACCACCGAGCAGGAAGGCGCAGAAGCTGAACCACAGGTACATCGAACCGATGTCCTTGTGGTTGGTGGTCAGCAGCCAGCGTGAGAGGCCCTTGGCTGGGCCGTGGTGATGGTCATGCCCGGCATGACCATGATCGTCGATCACTGCACTCATCACCTGATCCTCTTACTGGGTGGCTTCTTCGGCCTGTTTGAAGATGAGCACGTCTCTCGGCGTGACCATGTCGCCCGTGTCGTTACCCCAGGCGTGACGCTCGTAGGTCACTACTGCAGCGATATCGACTTCCGAGAGTTGCGGGCCGAAGGCAGGCATCGATGTGCCGGGAGAGCCCTTTACGACGATGCTGATATGGTTTTCCGCATCCCCCGTCGCTATCGGCGAGCCCTTCAGCGCCGGGAACATAGGCGGCAGCCCTTCGCCCGAAGCCTGGTGACAGGCCGCGCAGTTGGTCTGGTAGACCTTTTCACCCCGAGCGGTCAGCTCTTCGAGCGTCCATTCCTTGCTGGTCAGTTCGGCCAGCTTGGCGGCTTCAGCCTTCTTCTCGTCGAGCCAGGTGGCATAGTCCTCCTGGGATTTCACCTCGACCACCACCGGCATAAAGCCGTGGTCCTTGCCGCACAGCTCGGTGCACTGGCCGCGGTAAATGCCGGGCTGTTCGACGCGGGTCCAGGATTCGTTGATAAAGCCGGGGATGGCGTCCTTCTTCACCGCCAGATCCGGTACCCACCAGGAATGGATGACGTCCGCAGCAGTGATCAGGAAGCGCACCTTGGCACCTACGGGAATCACCAGCGGCTCGTCCACTTCCAGCAGGTAGTGCTCGCCCTTGGGGGCCAGATTGTTGATCTGATCGCGGGGGGTGGTGAGGTTGCTGAAGAACTCGACGTCCTCACCTAGGTATTTGTAGTGCCATTTCCATTGGTAGCCGGTGATCTGGATGTCCACGTCCGATTCGGTGGGATCGTAGATATGGATGAGCGTGCGGGTGGCAGGCACCGCCATACCGACCAGAATCAGCAGCGGAATGATGGTCCAGAGCACCTCGACCTTGGTGTTCTCGTGGAAATGTGCTGAATCCAGCCGCTTGGAGCGGCGGTGGGCGAACATCGACCAGAACATCACCGCGAACACCAGCACGCCGATGATTACGCAGATCCAGAAGATGGTCATGTGCAGATCGAATACGGAGCGACTGACGTCCGTGGCGCCGGCGCGCATGTTCACGTCCCAGGCTGCCTGGGCCTGACCGAACAGCGACCACAGCCCCATCCCCATCCCCATCCAGACTCGTGGATGTCGCGACATTGCGGGTTCCCCTTATGGTTCTTGTTATCCCGCCGACTACCTGTCCGGCCGCAGAGCGGAGCGAAACGCTCGCTAGAACGGCCTGACTACGCTCTGATCTGGCTCCCCCCAATGCCTGGTTGCCAGTCCTCGCTTTGCACGCGCAGTCGGATTCAATCGGTACGCTTACGATCGGAGTATAGACAGCGATGCAAGACTGGCAATTTCGTCAGGATCAGGCGCTGGCTTCTGCCGTGTGGTCGTTCTTTTTCACGCCGCGGATGTTCATCAACGCCAGACACACCTGCAGCGTGATCAGCGCCCAGGCCTCGGCATACCAGCCCCAGATGACCCAGAGCAGGTTGCTGAGCAGGAAGCACCAGAAGCCCACCGTTCGCCGTTGCGGTTTGAGCGAGCCAATCAGCCACGCCGCCAGAACCGTGACCACCATTGCCGGCCATTGCAGAAGATCGATCCAGTCCACCTTGCCTCCAGAAACGAATGCGCACCGGACCATACCGGCGCCGCAGCGATACCTGGATTGGTGCGCCGAGCGCTTCGTATAGTTCCGGTGATCCGCCCTGCGGGCCCGGGCATGACTAGAGCAGGTTCATCTGCTGCCCGGGCGGCGCGAAGCGACTGCAATCGAGACCGTAATTCTGGTCGCGGCGGTTGTAGCCCAACCGCTTGCAGGCCAGCTGGAAGCGCTGCGCCAAGAGCTGGGCGAACTGCCCTTCGCCGCGCATGCGGCTGCCGAAGCGGCTGTCGTAATCCTTGCCACCGCGCGACTGCCGTACCAGGCTCATGACATGCGCGGCACGCTGTGGGAAATGCTCCTGCAGCCACTCGTCGAACAGCGTAGCCACTTCATGCGGCAACCGCAGCAGCACGTAGCCGGCCGAGCGAGCACCGGCCTCCCGCGCGGCTTCGAGCATGCGCTCCAGCTCCATGTCATTAACCATCGGGATCATCGGCGCGCACATCACGCTGACCGGTACGCCCGCCTCATGCAGGGTCCGCAACACCCGCAGCCGTGCCGCGGGGGACGCGGCACGAGGCTCCATGATGCGCTTGAGCTCGTCGTCCAGGGTGGTCAGGCTGACCGAGACGCTGACCAGCCGTTGCTCGGCCAGCGGCACCAACAGATCCAGATCGCGCAGCACCAGCGAGCCCTTGGTGATGATGTGCACCGGATGCTTGAAGCGCAGCAGAATCTCCAGCGCCTGGCGTGTCAGCTGTTGTTCGCGTTCCAGCGGCTGATAGGCGTCGGTGTTGACCCCCAGCGCAATGGGTTGCGGCACGTAGCCGGGCTTGCTCAGCTCCTGCTCCAGGCGTTCAGCGAGGTTGGTCTTGGCGATCAACCGTGTCTCGAAATCAATCCCTGGCGACATGTCCCAATAGGCATGGCTGGGCCGCGCGAAGCAGTAGATGCAGATGTGTTACGTTAAAGGTTCCACGTTCCTGATCTGCTCAAAAAATGACCAAGAAATGCTTCCCCTACGTTCGTTTCTCTAGTGCCAAGCAAGAAGATGGAAGCACCAGAGCACGCCAGAATGAGCTTATAGAGGCGTTTGTTGCTAAGCACGGCTTAGAGATAGACCAAACCTTAGAAGACGCAGGAACATCCGCATTTCGTGGTCTCAATGCATCTAAAGATGGTGTGCTGGGTGGTTTTTTAGAAAAAGTCAGAAATGGAGAAATTGAGAAAGGTTCTTATTTGCTCATAGAGAACTTTGACCGTTTATCAAGAGATAAGATAGTTCGAAGCAATAAAATATTCAGTGATTTGCTTTTCGCTGGCATAAAAATCGTAATTCTGGACAAGAATAAGGTTTATGACGCTGACAATTTAGACTTCAGTGAATGGATTATTGCTCTTGTAGAGTTTGAAAGAGCAAATAAAGAAAGTGAGAGAAAGAGCGATTTTTCAAGCAAGGCTTGGAGATATAACCGCGAAAAAATGCGTGGCGGTGAAATCGTAACTAAAAAAGTTCCAAGTTGGTTGAGTGTCGAGGATGGTGTTTTTATCGTCGATTTAGATAAGGTTAATAGGATAACCCATCTCTTTAATCTTTCGCTCAAATATGGGCTATTAGAGGCCACTAAAAGATATAACCAAGAGTATGCGGATAAGATGGCACCGCATCAGGTTCAATATATCCTTGGAAATAGAAAGTTGATTGGTGAGCATCAGCCTAAAAAACTCTATTGGGAAGATGGCGGCAAGAGAAGATTAAAGGATGAGGGAAACCCGATTCCAAATTATTACCCAGCAGTTATAGAACAGGAACTGTTCTATAAAGTGCAGGAAATCATTAAAGGCAGGAAGCCATTCACAGGAAACTACAATAAGCAGCAATATAATATTTTTCGCGGCTTAATCTATTGTCGTTGGTGTGGCGGCACCATTAGATATATGAATAAGGGCGAAAGAGATTATTTTATTTGTACGAATAGTATGGGCCATAAATGTATGGCTCCAGGTCAACAGTCTATTCGTGGAAAAAAATTATTTTCGTTGTTTTTCCAGTTTACAGACAAGTTGAATATTCAGTCGCTTATCAATGAGAGTAAAGATTATACAGCAATAAAGACCAATATTCTTAAGGTTGAGAATGACAAGAAGAGAATCCAGAATAGACTTGATGACTTCAAGTCAAGTTTAAAGAAGATGATTCTTGAACAGCAATCAGTTCCGAATTCATTTTATGAAGTCGTAAACGACCTTGAAAATGATTTGGCATCTTTTGAAGAAAAATCAAAAGCATTGAATGAAGAATACAAGCAAGCAACTCAGTCCTATAACGCATTGCTTGAAGTTGAACATATAGACATTGAGTCAATCATTTACGATAGGTCGGAAGCAGCGATTGAAAAAAGAGTTGCTTACAACTCAACGCTTAAACATATATTTAAAGGTATAGCAATTGATTGGCTGGGCGGTATGCTTGTGCTTGAGTTTAAAGACGGCACAGAACGATATTTAAAAGAAGGTCAAAGAGTTCCAGTAGATATTCCAACAGATTTCGATGAAGTGTTAGATATAGAATAATTCCTCGCGTATGCGTATGCGTGCGTTAAAGATATCTATATATAAGATAACAGTAATCAGATAACTAAATGGCCGGCTAAATTAGTCGGCTTTTTTGTGCTCTTGAAAACATTATAATATATGGTAGCTTAATTATATAACCTAAAACTTTTTATAGTTTTATCAACCAGTTGTTCAACTCCCCACACTTTCCATTCTGGAAAGACGCTTCGCTTGAGGGAAGTTCAACTGGTCCCTAGCCGGGAAGGCAGAAGCAGAAGAATATCAACAATTACTAAGAGGGCTTATGAATGTAAAAAATACGACTATGATTTGGAAACGATTAAACTTTATCGCACAGAAAACTAGAAGCAATAAAACCGCTGGTATGCGTCAACTCATTGCTTCTCTTTATCACACTCTAAGGATTGTGAAAAAGAAAGAACTTGAGTTCAACGAAGAACTATCCAAACACAATAGAATAATTTATCAAGGGAAAATTATTCCACTTGATAAGTTATCTATTGATGAGCGTATGGCGATTGTAGATGAAATTATTACCTCCATCGAAAATGATATAAGTTCACATGAGAACATTACTACCATTAAAAATGACCGCTCGAAATACGCCAGCAAACTGAAAGGATTGCTTAAGAAAGAAAATGAACCTGACGACCTTAAAACTCTAATCAATACGGTCCTAAATAGCAGCGGCCATATTGATATAGCTGTAATTGATGGCTTAGAGGATATGGGTTTAAAGAGGGTGAATGACAAAAGGTCAGCACTCACAAAGTTTATTGATTTGCATAACCAAGTGGTTGGAGCAGAAAACAACTCATTGCATAAGAATAAAACAGTCATCCAAGAGTCATTCTTCAAGTTCCCTACGAAAAATAACATCAATGAAGTAAAGCCAGACCATTATCTTAATATTATATATAACTTCCATCGCACACATTTGCCTGACTATAAAATAATGACTTGTGTTTTCCACGGAGATGAAACACTAAGTAAAAAAGGGCTAAATAATGGCGTACATCCGCATATATTCATAAATGGAAAGAACAGTAAGACTGGACAGTATGACCTTGTTAATGCTCAGCTTGAACTTGTAAATCAGCATCTAAGAAACACTAATAGACCAGAATTAAAGAATAATTCTTTCAAATCTGCTCAGCAAATTGGAGAGGTATACCAAGAGCTTGTTTATCAGTATGTAAACAAGAAGCTTAAAGAATATGGTTATTTAATAGAAGCAACTGTAAGTGAGAAAACATTAGAGCATAAAGAGAAACTGGCAAAAATTCGACTTGAACAGAACAAGTCCAAAATATCAAGAAGTCATAATCTACTTTCTTTTACTGAAGAAGAAATAGAAAGGGCTGAGGCAGAAAAGAAAAAACTTGAAATTGAAAACAAGCGTAAAGCCGAAGAATTAGAGAACAAGAAGAAAAATTTCAATGACCTTATCAAAGACATAAACGATAATAGCACTAAATTAACCAAACTTAATGGAGATATTAAAGCCAAGGAAAACCGCCTTTCAATAGTCAATAATGACTTAACTTCGAAAGAAGGCGAACTATCAACTATTAAGAGAGAAATTAAACAAGGGCTGAATAATAAGGCTAAATTATCTACCCAGAATGAAAGATTAGATAGAGATATTGAACAGAAGAACAAGCAGTATAAGCAAACGATTGAGAAGCACCATAAGGAACTCGAAGATCTTGATAAGAAGATAGCCCAAGCGAATTATCAATATACTGAAATCGTATCCAAGTTGAACGATAGTTTAGACAGGTTATCTTTATCCATCACTGATTTATCTATCGTTAGGCACGATAGTCATTCCTCAGTTTCACATAAAAGAAAGACTGAGAATAAGTTTAAGTCTGACATATACGACATTTATTCGAGACTTACGCCGGATGCGAGAAAAGTAATCAAGGAAGATATAAAAAATGACTTACAGAAGGCTGGGCTTGATACTAAGTTGGCAGATTTAAGTTTTACGAATAAAACTAAGTTAATAGTGGGCGATATGTTCCTAAATAAAGAACAAGTTGGGCTTGAAAATGTAGAGATGGAAGAAATAAAAGAGAGAAGGAAACTATTAAAGCCATACTAAGATTTGACATTGGTTATAATTATTGTAGTATATAAAAAGGTGAAGCCCTAATACTTACATATTAAGGCTTCGGGTTGAATACTGATGTCGGCAGGATTCAACATATTTAATTTATATCATATTCTAATAACTTGTCAAATATAAAACCTGCCGAAAAAACCATATCCTAATTATAAATTTCAGTGTTTAACTCTCTTGCAATGTAGGAAATTCAAGCGATTGTTTCGTTGCATAGAGCCAAGTAAGCACCCTACTTTTAATTTATTATCAGTAGGTAAAACGGGGGTACTGGGAAAGCTTACAACCTACCAGCCATATAGAAATATATGTTGAACAGGGTCCAGTTAAGGCGTTGATATAGCCGACATAGTGTTCGAAGTTTAAACTGAGTATCACAGATTTAAACCCCAAGCTATTTAAAGCTTAGGTAAGGCTTCACTGATTTAACTATTTAAGTCAGGAAGACCAGCTTTGCCCAAGCTTTTAGACTGGAAGGATAAAAGCGAAGGGCAAGGCTGGAATTAGGAATTAATAAAATATTAATATATATTATATAGAGCAGTTTAATATATCAGCTATTACTTTATCGACTTTAATGTCTTGTCAATTTCCGATGCTTTGTCGCAATCAATTCCTAGTTCAGAATTAGTGATTTCAGATGCACTTTTAGCGAATCGCCAAAGCATCATCGACTCTAGTTCCTTAACTTTTTCATTAAGCAGTTTGAAAAAAGCTTGGCTTACTTTGCCTCTTTCATTCAAATAACAGCTAAATATATTAATTCTGTCTATAATTTCTTCGCTTTTGTCCTTTTCGTTTTTTCTAATTATTATTTTAAGTTTTTCGCAAGCAATGAGTAAGGCAGTCTCTTCAGCATTAAAATCATCATAATAGAACAATAATAGAGACCGGTAAGCCTCATCATTCAATAGTTTAGAAAGTTTTACATCTACCAGATAATCAAACTTAAGTGCGAAATATACTTTTTCTACAAATGCCTCAAACGTCTCATTGCTACCCTTGTCCATTTGGGTGCTCCGTCGCATTTTTGGCGATTTTTATACGAGGTTTTGAACGTTGTCAAACTTTTGTTGTACAGCTGATTGAGATGGAACCTATTACAGAATACATCCAGCCATGTTCACAGCCGCGATAGGGGTTTACCGAACGATCGAAGCCGACATCCGGTGACTGGTTGCGGGTGAGCACGGTCTTGGCTGTTTCGAAGCGTACCTCGGTGGCGCGCGTCGGTGGCACGTCCTGTTCCCAGCCGTCGTCATATGCCTCGCTACGGGTCGGGGCGAAGCGGTTGTCCGGATTGATTGCGGTGCCACGGCCACGCGGCGTGCTTTTCGGCGGGTACATGACAGGCTCCGAAATACTGTATATGAATACAGTATCAGAACTTCCTCAAGCGTCGCTAATGTCGACGAGCCCGCCCGTCGAGTGGGGTGGACCGAAATAGCGCAGCCGCGATCTGGCAGCGCTATCTCGTCCAAAGCAATCGGTGAAGTAAACGCCCCCTACAGAGCTGATCTCGAGACTCAGCGGCACACATCATGTGTGCTGTGAGCAACCGGAGCCATACGGCTCATGCATGCGACAACTAGCATGTCAGCTGGACCGTCGCACCTGCACCTTGCTGTACTCGGCTTCTGCGACGTCACTGAGGCGAATGACGCCGCTTCTCGCCAGCTCCCGTGCGCGCCAGTAAAGGTACAGGTCCGTAGGGAAGAAGCCGTCGCAATGGCCCATGACTTCAGCCATGGCGCGGGCCAGCGGCATCCAGTCGTCGCCGCAGGCGGCGACTAACTCGCCGTCGATCCGTGACTGGTCTTCGCCGACAAACCGACCCTCGACCCAGCGACGTATCGCAGCGCTTTCCCGTACGGTGGCACGCCATTGGCCGGCGAGTTCAACGAGGCGTTCAGGGCCGACGAGGCGCGGCTGATAAAGCGCTGCCAGGGCGTCCGGCGCATTCATGGATACGGCCATGCGCATGCCAACCCGACTGTCGCCGGTGCCGCAGGCCACCTCATGCAGCGCGATTGACGAGCCTTCCAATGCCGCCGCCACACGCGCCAGCATCAGCTGTTCGGAGGCGCTATCGCCATGCCAGACCGTGACTTGCCGCGCCTGCTCAGACAGCCGCGCCAGCCACTCGGCATCGGCGGCAATGCCGGAGAAATCCGGCCGAGGCTCCAGCCCGGCAGGCCAGACGGCTTCCCAGAAGGCCATACGCATTCTGCAAGGCGGAGACTCGATATCAGCCAGCGGCCCGACGGCCAGGTCGTCGCGCAGCACCCGCACCTCGCTGCCGTCAGCCAGCAGGGGCCGAACGCTCTCCGCGGCGAGGTCGCCGCAGGTGATGTGCCACATGGCGAGCCTCCCTTGGATCAGTCGGGTTTTTTCTTCAGCTTGGGATTGGGGAAAAACTGCACGGCTTGCACCTGCGGATCGGGGGCCTTGGGCTTGGCCTGGTTGACCCGCGTACCCAACTCCGAGGGCACGGATTGGCCCTGGGCGTTGAGGGTGTCAGCGTAGCCGCACTCAACGCATTCGCGATGTGGAACGCCATCGACGTCCCACATCTTGATGCTGTCGCTGGCGCTGCACGCCGGACATACCGCCCCGGCGATGAAGCGCTTGGTGGTCACCTTCGGCTCGTCGCTCATGCCACTTCCTCGGTCAGACCGAGATGGCGCAGCAGCGCATCGGTAGACGGCTCACGACCACGGAAGTCGACGAACAGCACCATCGGCTCCTGCGAGCCGCCGCGCGCCAGGATAGCCTCGCGGAAGGCGCGCCCGGTGTCGGCGTTGAATACGCCCTCTTCCTCGAAGCGCGAGAAGGCGTCGGAGGACAGCACCTCAGCCCACTTGTAGCTGTAGTAGCCCGCCGCGTAACCACCGGAGAAGATGTGCGCAAAGCTGTTGGGGAAGCGGTTGCTGGCTGGCGGACGCATCACCGAGACCTCGTCGCGGATGCTTTCCAGCACCTGGAGCACGCTGCGGCCGTCTCCGTGAGTGGCGTGCAGTTCGAAGTCGAACAGTGAGAACTCCAGCTGACGCACCATCATCAGGCCGGACTGGAAGTTCTTCGCCGCCAGCATCTTGTCGAGCAGATCCTGCGGCAGGGTTTCGCCGGTCTGGTAGTGGCCGGAGATCAGCGCCAGACCTTCGGGCTCCCAGCACCAGTTCTCCATGAACTGACTCGGCAGCTCGACTGCGTCCCAGGCCACGCCATTGATGCCTGATGCACCGGCATGCTCGACCTGGGTCAGCAGGTGGTGCAGGCCATGGCCGAACTCATGGAACAGCGTAGTGACTTCATCGTGGGTCAGCAGCGCCGGGCGCTCGCCCACCGGTGGGGTAAAGTTGCAGACCAGGTTGGCGACTGGCGTCTGCAGCGTCCCGAGGCAGGTGCGGCGCTTGTCACGCGCCCCATCCATCCAGGCGCCACCACGCTTGTTGGCCCGCGCATAGAGGTCGAAGAAAAATCGCCCGACGTGCTCGCCTTTCTCACGGATCTCGAACAGACGCACGTCCGGATGCCAACCGTCGAAGCTTTCCAGCTCGTGAATCTCGATGCCGTACAGGCGCTTGACGATGGCAAACAGGCCGGACAGCACCTTGTCCACCGGGAAGTAGGCGCGCAGCTCTTCCTGGCTCAGGCTGTAGCGAGCCTGGCGCAGCTTCTCGCCGAAGTAATTGACGTCCCAGCTCTGCAGATCGGAAACGCCCTGCTCGGCGGCAAAGGCGCGCAGCTCCTTCAGGTCGCGTTCGGCAAACGGCTTACTGCGCTTGGCCAGGTCACGCAGGAAGCCCAGCACCTGATCGGTGCTGTCAGCCATTTTGGTCGCCAGCGACAGCTCGGCGTAGTTGCCGAAGCCCAGCAGCTTCGCCAGTTCCTGACGCAGGTCGAGGATCTGCTCCATCACCGGGCCATTGTCGAACTGGCCGGCGTTCGGGCCCTGATCGGAGGCGCGGGTGGAATAGGCGACGTAGACCTCTTCACGCAACTTGCGATTGTCGGCGTAGGTCATCACGGCGTAGTAGCTGGGGAATTCGAGGCTGATCAGCCAACCGTCCAGTTCCTTGGCCTTGGCCGCTTCGGCCATCTGCGCCTTAGACGAATCGGTAATGCCGGCCAGCAGGCTTTCGTCGGTGACGTGCTTGGTCCAGGCCTGGGTCGCGTCGAGCAGCTGGTTGGAGAAGGTGCTGCCCAGTTCGGCGAGCTTCATGCTGATCGCGCCGAAGCGCTGCTGCTCGGCCGGCGGCAGGTCGATACCGGACAGGCGAAAGTCACGCAACGCGTGTTCGAGAATGGTCTTCTGCGCCACATCGAAGCCGTCGGCCTCGGCGCTCAGCGACAGCGCCTGGTAGGCGGCGAACAGGTCGGCGTTCTGGCCCAGCTCGGTGGCGTAGGCGGACAGTTTGGGCAGACAGGCCTCGTAGGCGCTGCGCAATTCGGCATTGTTGCGTACGGCATTGAGGTGGCTGACCGGACCCCAGGCGCGGCTGAGGCGCTCGTTCATTTCGTCGAGGCCTACCACCAGGGTGCCCCAGTCGAGGCTCTCGGCGGGGCGGCTGAGCAATTCCTGCAGGGCGACGCGGTTCTCGCCTAGGACGGTATCGACCGCCGGCTCGACGTGCTCCGGACGAATCTCGGAATACGGCGGCAGGTCGAATTCCCGAAGCAGCGGATTGGTATCGGTCACGGCAGTTGCCCCTTCTGAATAAATGATCACCGGTGCATGTTAAAGACAAATGCCCGACCGCGCAGCTGGGGAACGAAGCGATAGAGCGGCTCTATTCACAACGAAACGGCGCGAGTGACGGGCATCCGTAGCGGTTATTGGACCGCCGTCTGCTCGGGCAATTCGGGGCGTCGCGCATAGCGCTGGGCGAGCACCGTGCAGACCATCAGCTGGATCTGATGAAAGAGCATCAGCGGCAGGATGATCATGCCGACCGCACTGGTGGCGAACAGCACCTGCGCCATGGGCACGCCGGTCGCCAGGCTCTTCTTCGAGCCGGCGAAGAGGATGGTGATGCGGTCTTCCAGATTGAAGCCAAACACCTTGGCCAGCATGGCCGTCAGCCACAGCACGATGGCCAGCAACAGACAGCAGGCCACCACCAACCCGATCAGGTGCCCAACCGGCACGATCTGCCAGAGGCCATCGACCACCGCACCGCTGAACGCCGTGTAAACCACCAGCAGGATCGAGCTCTGATCCACGGTTTTCAGCCAGGTCTTGTTGCGCGTCACCCAGGCGCCGATCCAGCGGCGAGCGATCTGCCCAGCGATAAAGGGCACCAGCAGTTGCAGCACGATCTTGCCGATGGAATCCAGCGTCGAGCCGCTCTCGCCTTCGACACCCATCAGCAGCAATACCAGCAGCGGCGTGAGGAAGATGCCGATCAGGCTGGACGCCGCGGCGCTGCAGATGGCCGCCGGCACATTGCCACGCGCCAGCGAGGTAAAGGCGATGGCCGATTGCACGGTGGCGGGCAGCGCACAGAGGTAGAGCATGCCCAGGTACAGCTCGTCACCGACCATCGGCGTCAACACCGGCTTGAGCGCCAGTCCCAGCAGCGGAAACATGACGAAGGTGCAGGCGAACACCAGCAAGTGCAGGCGCCAGTGGCCGGCACCGGCGAGGATCGCTTCGCGCGACAGCTTGGCGCCGTGCATGAAGAAGAGCAGCGCGATGGCGGCCGCCGTCAGCCACTCGAAGAACACCGCGCCGCGCCCTTCGCAGGGAAACAGCGTGGCAATGGCAACCACGGCGAGCAGGGCCAGGGTGAAGTTGTCGAAGAGCAGGCGGAGCTTGGCCATATGGTTTCCTTGGGACTTGCAGGCGACAGGGATCGACCTTAACGTGAGCGCTTACTTCCGACTAACGCCAAGCAGGCACGAAATGTCGCCAATCGGACAAGAAGCCGCACTGATTACCCGTCTTGGCGCTCTCAAAGCGCTGCCGCGGCCGGTCTATGGTCAGCTCGACTCGCCGCCCAACCTCAAGCTGGGCTACCGCCACAGCCATCCCTGGGTGCAGCTGTCCCATGCGGTGGAAGGCGTGCTCGAGGTGCGCACCGACAATGGCCGCTTCATCGCACCGCCGCTGCGCGCGGTGTGGATACCTGCCGGGGTGACGCATCAGGTCTTCTGTGCGCCGGACACCTGCATTCGCAGCCTGTATATCGACCGAAGCGTAGCTGGCGATGCGCCCGAGCATTGCCGCGTGCTGCAGGTCAGCCCCCTGCTACGCGAACTGATCCGGCATTTCAGCACCCTGCCCGAAGCCTATGCCGAAGACGGTGCAGAAGGACGACTGGTACAGGTGCTGCTCGATCAACTCGGCTGCGCACCGGAGGTCGAACTGGTGCTGCCGCTGCCCGCCGAGCCACGTCTGCATCGGTTGTGCAAAAGCCTGCAGGCGCAACCGGAGTCGCAGGAAGGCCTGGCCGACTGGAGCCGCACCCTGGGCGTATCGGAACGCACCCTGAGCCGGCTGTTCCTCCGTGAGACCGGCCTGACCTTTCGCGCCTGGCGCCAGCGACTGCGGCTGCTCAGCGCCCTGCCAGCACTGGAGCGCGGCGAGCGGGTCACCGACGTGGCGCTGGGCTGTGGTTATGAGTCCTTGTCGGCCTTTATCGCCGCCTTTCGCGAACAGTTCGGCGCTACGCCGGGCGAATTCTTCCGTCCCGGCAGCAACACACTCGATGGTCGGGTCTATCAGTGACCGACACCCCACACACACGCGCTTACAGGAGCCACCCATGAGCATCCGAACCTTCCAGGAACACACACCGGCACTTGGCGAGCGCGTCTTCGTCGACCCCAGCGCCGTGCTCATCGGCGACATCGAGATCGGCGAAGACAGCTCCGTCTGGCCGCTGACCGTGATTCGCGGCGACATGCACCGCATCCGCATCGGCAAACGCACCAGCATTCAGGACGGCAGCGTGCTGCACATCACCCATGCCGGCCCGTTCAACCCGGACGGCTTTCCGCTCACCATCGGCGACGAAGTCACCGTCGGCCACAAGGTCACGCTGCATGGCTGCACCTTGGGCAGCCGGATTCTGGTTGGCATGGGTTCGATTGTCATGGACGGCGCGGTGGTCGAAGACGAGGTCATCATCGGCGCCGGCAGCCTGGTGCCGCCGGGCAAGACGCTGGAAAGCGGCTACCTCTACGTTGGCAGCCCGGTGAAGCAGGCGCGCCCGCTGACGGAAAAAGAGCGCAGCTTCTTCAGCTACACCGCCGGCAACTACGTGAAGCTGAAGGATCAGCATCTGGCAGAAACGCCTGAAGCCTGAAGCAACAAATCGTGCGCGAGACGATTGTCGAACTGCGCCCCCACAGGAAATTACCGAGCCCTGCGATGCACCACTCAACCATCCTCTTCGACCTCGACGGCACCCTGACCGACCCACGCGAAGGCATCACCCGCTCGATCCAGCATGCACTGGCGCAGCTCGGCATCGACGAGCCGGATCTGGCCAAACTCGAGCCCTTTATCGGCCCGCCGCTGCTGCAGGCGTTCATGGAGTTCTACGGCTTCGACGAAGCGCGGGCCTGGGAAGCGGTCGGCTATTACCGCGAGCGCTTCAAGACGATCGGCCTCTACGAAAACCTGCTATTTGATGGCGTGCTTGAGATGCTCGAACACCTGCGCGGGCAAGGCCGGACGCTCTATGTAGCGACCTCGAAACCCTCGGTTTTCGCCCGCGAAATTGCCCGGCATTTCGCCTTCGATCAGCACTTCAAGGTCATCTATGGCAGCGAGCTGGACGGCACCCGCACCAATAAGGTCGAGCTGATCGCCCATGTGATCGCCAGAGAAGGGCTCGATCCCGAGCAGACGCTGATGATCGGCGACCGCAAGCACGACCTGATCGGCGCGCACAGCAACGGGTTGCAGGCTGTCGGGGTGGGTTACGGTTTTGGCAGCCATGCCGAGCTGATGGCGCAATCGCCAGCGTATTACTACGCCACGCTGCCAGAGCTGCGCACGGCGTTCGGCTAGGGCGTCTTGTCTCGCTCGGGAGCGAAGCTTACAGGCGGTGACCCATCGGCGTTGATCTGCTGAACCTGCGACGGCCGGCCCTCGGCATCGAGCCGGATGCGACCAATACCCGAGCCGTTCCACAGGCGTTCGCCAGATCGGCTGCGGCTCGGCAGCCACGGCTGCACCCGCACCCGGCGGCGTTTGGTGAACCAGTTCAGCGGCGAGCGCGGCGAATACAGCCAGCGGTTGAGCCGGTCGAACAGGTCGAGCAAGCGCGGCGGAAACTCGTTCTTCACGCCACTGCTGGTGATCTGCCATAACCGCGGGCCGTCAGCACGGCCGCGAATGCGCACCTCATAGGCGAACGAGTAATGCACGTCGCCGGAGAGGATCACGTAGTTACCCGGCGTGCGGGTGTGGCGGAAGATGTTGAGCATGACCTGCGCCGCGCCGCGATGGGCCATCCAGTTTTCGGCGTCGACCAACAGCGACAGGCCGGCCCAGCTGAATACGCGTTGCACGGTCTCGATCAGCTTGACGCCGAACATCGGCGCCGGCGAGACGATGATCACCGAGCGATGGTCAAGCAGCTCCTGCTGAAAATCCGTCAGCGCTTCCCAATCCATCAGCCCCGAAGGCCGGCTCAGGTTGCGCTCGCTGCGCCAGCGGCGGGTACGGGTATCGAGCACCACCAGCGCCGGCTCGCTGGGTATGACATAGCCCCAGTCGCCGCGCTCCAGCAGCTCGTCAACGACTCGATCATGCAGGGCGCAATCGAGTCGCCCGTCTTCGCCGCTATTGAGCAACGCCTCAACGGCGCTCAACGACGTGACGCTGGCATCCGGCGCATTTCCCCAGGCCTGACACAACAGATAGCCGAGCAAGGCGTTGCCGATGATGCGCCGGGAAAACGGATGGCCGTAGGCGGTCTGCTCCCAACGGGCGCTGAGGTTCCAGTCATCGGTGATGTCGTGGTCATCGAAAATCATCAGCGACGGCAAATGTGCCAACGCCCGTGCCACCTGCGGCAACCCGGCCTGAAAGGCATCGATACAGCGAAGTTCACGCGCCCAGCGATCAGCCAGCTCGCCATCCAGCGGCGGCGACTGAAGCTCGATCAGGCCCCAGGGCACGGGTGACCAGACCAACAGGTACATCGCCAGCACCTCGCCCAGCGACACCAGATGGTTGTGCGCGCTGGAGGTGGTGAACACCGGTTTTTCGACTCCTCCAAAGAAGCGCTCACGCAGGTCTTCATTGGATTTGAACGCAGGCAACAGTTCCGCGCGCCGGTAGTAGGTGGCTGGATGCGCCAGCAGCTCATCGCTGTCGGCGACGGTGGCGCCCTCAAGACACTCGCCATACAGTCCGAGCCGGCGAATCAGCGCATGAATGGCTACCAGAGTGGGCCCGGCCAGGTCGTCGGCGTAGATCTGGTCGCCGGTCATCAGCAGCGCGGCGGGCCAGCGCTCGGGGGAGCGGCGGGTCTGGGCCACCAGCGAATCCACAGTAACCAAGCCATCCGCCGAGGGGTGGTGCGGCTTGCGGCAGGAGCCATGCAGCAGATCGTCGTAGCGCGAGCGGACGACGAACGCCGGCCGCTGGAAACCTTCATGGATCAGGTGCGGCGCCCACTCGGCGATGCCTTGCTCAGTGCCGTCGCGCTGGATCAGCAAGTCGTATTCGACCAACCGATCCACCGGCAGCGGTGTAGCCAGATGGAGATCGATCAGGTGCAACCAGGCCGAGGTGCCAACGCGCAATTGGCGACAGCTTTCGCCGTCCAGGGCCAGCGATACCGGAGCCTCCTCTTCGGGCTGCAAGGCCAGGCGCAACTGCAGCGGCTCGCTGGCCACCAGCCAAAGCACCAGCCGCCCCGCCTCGAGCCGGCGCAGCATGGGCCCGGCAAGCACAAGGGGAAGGGATGCAGCGGTGTCGGATGGTGCGGGGCTGGGCATGCAACAGCTCGATGGACGGCAATGGAGCATCAGAGTGTAACGAATGGCGCCGGTTCGTCCGGGTTTGTGGGTCTGAGTCGCTCCACCGAACCGGTGGATGAAAAGAGCGTCATCCACCCTACTCACTGCTCAGTGATGAGGCTCAGTCTTTGTAGGGTGGATCGCGCTTCTCCGATCCACCGAGCGGTGCGAATAGCGACTGAACGAAGGAACACTCGCCCACGGGCCCGGGCGCCATCAAGCGCGCCGTCTTGACTGGTCGTTGAGCAGCGATTGCAGGCGGTCGAGAAAGACCAGCCCCTCTTCCCAACGATGGTGCCCCGAAGCCACGTTGATGTGTCCGACACCATTGAGCACGCTCACTTCGCTGCCCTAGACCTTGCCCATGGCACGTGCACGGTCGGCGCTGGCGGCCGGATCATTGTCGGACCCCACCAGCACGCTCGGAAACGGCAGCGGCGCCAAGGGCAACGACGCGAAGTTGCGCAGCGGCTCAGGGCAGCCTGGCCGCTCGACGTCCGCCGGTGCGACCAGCAGCGCACCCCTCACCCGTCGCAGCGCATCGGGCGCTGCCTGCGCGGCCCAATGTGCGACGGTTACGCAGCCGAGACTATGCGCTATCAGCACCACCGGCTCTGACGCGCTGGCGATGCCGCGACTCAGTTCGGCCACCCAGTCAGCACGCTGCGGCTGAAGCCAATCGGCCTGTTCGACGCGCTGGCTGTGAGGCAAGGTGCGCTGCCAGTGGCTTTGCCAATGATCCTCAGGCGAGCCGTGCCAGCCGGGGACGATCAGGTAATGAAACGATCCACGCCGCATGGGATGGCCTCTCGATGGTCACTGAGCCGCGAGTCTATCGCCCGCACGACCGCTACCAGAAAGAATAAGAATGCATTTGCTTATGCACTAAAAGCGTCTAATCAAGCCACTTGCTTGTCGTCCCGATCGAGTAGGAGGCGGATTCACATCCGCCGTCCTCTCACACCACCGTACGTACGGTTCCGTATACGGCGGTTCAG